>NZ_CP036265.1:2266322-2493822 GCF_007743815.1 Alienimonas californiensis | reverse complement strand
GATCAAGTCGTGGTCGTCCGGGGCGACGCCTCCGGGGCCTATCAGCATGTGGTCAGCGTCATGGACGCGGTGAATCAGGCCGGGCTGACGAACCTTTCCCTCGCGGTCGAGCCCGTGCGGGGCGACGCCGCGGCGCCGATTCCTGTTCAGCCGGAAGCGGGGCCGACGCCTTGAGGTTCGTGGCGCTCCTCGCTCAGCTTCCGGAACTGTCGCAGCCCATGTGGTGGGCGCTGCTGACCGGCTCCCTGCTCCTGGCCGCGGCGCATCTCGCGTCGATGCTGTCGACCGGCTGGGGCGATCGCGGGACGGGGACGAAGAGCTTCCTGTTCAGCGTCGTCTTTCATGTGGCGCTGCTGTGCGCCGTCTTCGCCGCGAAGCCGTCGATCGACCGGATGCTCGGCGAAACGGGCGATCGTCGGACCGAACCGAACCGGCGGTTCCAGGTCGGTTCGCTGCGGTTGGACGCCGCCGAGGCTCCCGCGGCGGACCGCGTGCCGGAGCCGTGGCGGAGCATCGAGCCCACGTCGCCCCGCGCCCTCAGCCGCTCGGACCTGCCGGACCGTGCGGTCGAGGAGGTCGAGCGGAACCGGGACCGGGCCGCCGATCCCCCGGCGGACTTCACGACGCCGCTCGAAACGGCCGACCGCCTGAATCAGCCGCTGCCCGCGCCCGACCGGCCGGACGCGGTCCCCGATCCCCTGGCTCCCACGCTCGATCCGTCGCCGGGGCAGCCGGCGCCGGTGGACGCCCCGATCGCGGCGTTGCCCGACCTGTCGCCGACGCCCCGCCCCCTCGCCCGCCGGACGCTGCCGTCGGCGGACGCGACGTTCCAACCGATCCCCCGCCGCGAGCGGGCGGAGCCGGACCCGTTCGCGGCCGAGATGACGCTGACGGAGCGGGCGAACCTCGTGCCCGATCTGCCGCGGCGCGCCACTGAGGACGGGCCGCAGCCGACGGAGATCGATTCCCCCGTCTCGCCCGCGGCGCCGGATGTCGCCTCTCTCCTGCCCCTGCCGATGCTGCCGGACGACCCGGAAGTTCCGGAATCCCTCGAGGCCCCCGACCCGGATCGCCTCGCCGCCCCGAGTCTGGCCGACCTCGCGACGGCGACGCCGCGGCGGACGCGGCCTGCGTTGCCGATGGAGTCGCTCGACCCGCTCGCCGCGAGCGGTCTGTCGGAACGTCGCAACGATCTGCTGCCGCGGCCGGACCCGGGCGAGCGGCGTGACGACGGTCCGCAGGCGGTGGTGACTAACACCGAAGGCCCGCGGGCGCCGGGCGTGCCGGACGCCTATCGGCTGCGGGACCTGTCGCGGCGGACGGAGATCGCCAAGCAGTACGGGGGGACGACGGAGTCCGAGGAGGCGGTGGAGGCGGCGTTGGCCTGGTTCGCCCGCTCTCAGGAGGCGGCCGGCTACTGGGACGCCTCGGAGCACGGCGCCGGCAGCGGGTCCGACAACGACCCGGTCGCGGAGCCCGATCCGGACAAGCGGAACACCGGTCGCGACGCCGACGCCGGGCTCACGGGACTGGTGACGCTGTCGTTCCTCGGCGCCGGCTACACCCGCACCGGGGGGAAGTACGCCCCGGCGGTCGATAAAGCGGTGCGGTGGCTGGTCGCCCAGCAGAAGGAGGACGGCTCCCTGACCGGGGACGCCAATTATTACGCCCGGATGTATTCCCACGGCATCGCCGCCTACGCCCTCGCCGAGGCGCTGGCGCTGGAGGGCGACCGGCCCGACCCCGCCCTGCGGCGGGCGGTGGAGAAAGCGGTCGCGTACATCGTCGCGGAGCAATATCCCGACGGCGGCTGGCGCTATTCGCAGCGGGTGCGGGTGGGCGACATGAGCATGTTCGGCTGGCAGGTCATGGCGCTGAAAAGCGCCGAGAACGCCGGCGTGCCGACGCCGCCGGAGACGCGGGCCCGCATGATTAATTTCCTGCGGGACCGCAGCGAAACGGTGAACGCCGATGGGGAGCTGGTGCAATACCCCTACGGCGGGCTGGCCCGTTACAAGCGGGAGGAGGGGCACGCGGTGAAGCCCTCGATGACGGCCGAAGCGCTGTTCTGCAAGCAGATTCTCGGTCTCCGACGCGATCAGCCCGCGGCGAAGCAGGCGGTCGAATATCTCGACCGGTTCCCGCCGGAGCTGCGGACCTGGAACCTGTATCACTGGTATTATGCCAGCCTCGCCCTGCACCACCACGGCGGGCCGGAGTGGGAGCGCTGGAACCAGGGCCTCCGCGAATTGTTGCTGGAGGAGCAATACAAGGAGGGTCCGCAGGCCGGCGCCTGGCCGGTGCGGCCGATGCGCCACAATTACACGGAGTACGGCGGCATGCTGTACAGCACCGCGATGGCGACGCTCTGTTTGGAAGTCTATTACCGCTTCAGCCCGGCCAGCGGCGGGGCCGCGGCGATGGACGGCCGGGCCGACGCGGAGCCCTGAGACGCGGAGCCCTGACGGGAACGGCTCGCCCTCAGGATTTCGGCTTCAGGACTTCGGCTGTTCTTCCGCCAGCGCCATGAGTTTGATGCGGACCAGATTGAGCCACGCCCGCAGCCGGTCGATCTCGTCCAGGGAGAATGCCGCCTCTTTCAACGAGGCGGGATAACTCAGCAGCACTTCCCCCTCGTTGAGCGAGAACGTCTCCCGCCGCACGCCCGGCGGCGGTCCCCAGCCGTCGGCGCGAGCGGTCAGCGGTTGGAAGTCGGCCGCCTCGACCTCCGTGCCCGCCGCGGGAGTGTCGGCGGCAGGGTCGTACAGGCCGGTGGACGCCCCGGAAGACACCCCACCAGACGACCCGCCGGACGGCGCCTCCCGCCGGGCGTCGAACGCGGAGTCGTTCGAGTCGTCTCCCTCGCGGGCCCGCTCGCTGGGCAGGAGGAAGTCGGCCGGCAGCGGATCGGTCCGCCCCCCCTCGGAGCTTGCCTCGGAGGCGTTCGGGGCGGGGGGCGCCGCCCCGTAGCGGCGGAGGGCGTCCAGCAGGGCCAGGGCGTCCTTGCGGAACGCGGCGGCCCCGGCGTAGCGGTCGGCGGGGTCCTTCGCCATCGCTCGCAGGATGATGCGCGTGCAGGCGGAGGGCACGGCGCCGCCGAGGCGCTCCAGCAGGTGAACCGGCGGCGGGTCGCACTTGTTGTGGGCGTTGAGCACCGCCGTCACCGGCCGCGACGGCCCCCCGGGGGACGCGGCGAACGGCGGGCGCCCCGCCAGCAGGGCGTAGTACGTCGCCCCCAGCGAATACAGATCGCTGCGGGCGTCGACGGCTTCGCCGCGGCATTGCTCCGGGCTCATGAAGTGCGGCGTGCCGGCCACCCGGCGGCGGACGCGGCGGCGGTCGGCGGGGGGGAGACCCGCGGCGGCGGAGCGTTCGTCCGCCGGGGCCGCCGGGGCGTCGAGGCCGTCCGCGTCCTCGTTCATTCGCCGGGCGAGGCCGAAGTCCGCGACCCGCACCACGCCGCCGTTCCAGGGGCCGCCGCCCTCCAGCATCAGGTTCGCCGGTTTGACGTCCCGGTGCACCAGGCCGGCCGCGTGGGCGGCGGCGAGGCCGGCGGCGGCGTCCGCGGCCACCGCCGTCGCCTGGGCCACGGACAGCGGCCCGTCGCGCAACAGCCGATCGACCGACCCGTCGCCGGCGTAATCCATCACCAGGTAGACCGGCCCGTCCCACTCCGCGGCCGCGGTCGTCCCCCCGACGGACGTCCCGCCGGCGGACGCCCCGCCCCCGTCCCCCGCGGTCTCCTCGGCGTCGCCGAACCGCGTCTCCAGCGAATCGGCGAGGTGGGCCGGGCCGACCTCGTGGATCGAAATCACGTTCGGGTGGGACAGCCGGGCGACGGCCCGGCCCTCCAGCAGGAACCGCCGGCGGGCGTCCGGATCGGCGGCGGCGGGGCCGCTGAGCACCTTGATCGCCACGTCCCGGTCGAGGTCCGGGTCCCGGGCGAGGAAGACCTCGCCCATCCCCCCGCCGCCCAGACGCCGGACGATTTCGAACCGGCCCAGCAGGGCGCCGGGCTGGATCGCCGCGACCGCCTCCGCCTGCCGGGGGCCGGTGCGAGGGGCGGGCGGGGCGTCCGCGTCGAAGACGAGGGTGCCGGCGTCCCGGCGGCCGTCCTCCGGGGGCGCGGCGGAGTCGGGCGCGTCGTCGAGCGGGGCGGCGGTCATGGCGGGGGCGTCTGAGCGGGGGACGACGCGACGAACGGGTCGGCGGGGCGGCGGCCCCGTCACCGCTCCTCCAACATCGTCTCCCGCACGAAGTCCCACATCAATCGGCGATAATGCGTTCCGGCAATCGAGTGGCGACTGCGGGGGTAAATCATCAGCTCGAAGTCCTTCCCCCGCTCCTGCAGGGCGGCGGCGAACTGCCAGACGTTCTGCGGGTGGACGTTGTCGTCCATTCCCCCGTGAATCAGCAGCAGACGCCCCTTCAGATCGCCGGCTTTGCGGGAGAGGTTGGTGAGGGCGTAGCCGTCCGGGTTGGCGGCGGGGGTGTCCATCAGCCGCTCGGTATAAATCGTGTCGTAATTCTGAAAATCGGTCACCGACCCGCCGGCGATACCGGCGGCGTAGCGGTCGGTGTGGGTGAGGACCCGGGCCGTCAGGTAGCCGCCGTAGCTGTGGCCGGACAGGCCGATGCGATCCCCGGCGACCCACGGCTGCTCCTGGAGCCAGGCGGCGGCGGCGATCATGTCCGTCGTTTCCTGCTCGCCCAGCCGGCCGTGGACCTCCCACGCCGGCGCCCAGCCGCGGGCGGATGCGGCCCGGGGGTCGACCTTCAGCACGGCAATCCCGTTGGTCGCCAGCAGGTGTTCCCAGCCGCGGCCGGAGGCCCAGTCGTCCCGCACCACCGTCGTGTGCGGGCCGCCGTAGGTCATCACCCACACCGGCACGTCGGCGTCCGGGTTGGACCGGTCCAGCCCCGGCGGGAGGAGCAGATAGCCGTGCAGCGTGCCGGCCGGGTCGGTGCCGCCGTCGGTCCGGGGGGCGGCGGGCACGGGGATCTCGACCCACTGCCACTCCCCGCGGGCGATCTGCTTCAGCCCCGGGGGGTCGGCCTCGCCCAGCACGCGGCCCAGTTCGCCGGCGCCGGTGCGGAGCAGCACGCGGGGGGGCGTGTCGTGGGCGCTGTAGGTGTCGATGAAGAACCCGCCGCCGGGGGCGATCTGCGGCTTATGAGCGCCGGGCTCCGGGGTGAGGCGGGTCAGGTCGGAACCGTCCGGGCGGACGCGGTACAGGAACTCGCCCACCGGGTCGTCCTTCGTCCCGGTGAAGAAGATCCACGGCTCGTTCCCCGAGGCCTCGCCCGCTTCGCCCCCGGGAACCGCGATCGCCTCGACGCTCCGCACCTCCCACGGCCCGCCGGTGACGGGATTGAGGAGCGTGCCGTCGGCGGCGTAGCGGTGCAGATGGCGCCAGCCGTCCCGCGTGCTGGCGAGGAGGAAGGAGCCGTCCGGCAAAAACTCCGGGTCGCCGGGGCTTTCGACCCAGGCGCCGTGGGATTCGGTCAGCAGTTCGGTCGGTTCGCCGAGTTCGCCCTCCTCCGAGACCGCCACGGCCCGCACGGACAGCGACGACTGCACGCGGTCCTGCAAATAACCGTAGAGGCGGTCGCCGTCGGGGAACCAGCCGTAGTGGGCGATCAGGCCGCCGCCGTCGCCGGCCTCGCGGCCCATCGCGGGCAGGCCGGGAAGGCTGTCGGTCGCCCAGTCGATCCAGTGCACCGGCCCGCCGGTCGCGGCGACCACGCCCAGGCGAACCGTCGGGTTCGTCGTGCCGGTTTTCGGATACCGGGTGCGTTCGACCCGCTGCCCGGAATCGGCGGGGCGGCGGGCCACGTCGGTGCCCGCCGCTTCGTCCAGCACGGTGAAGGCGCCGACGGCCCGGTCGTCGTATTCCATGACGGCCAGCCGCTGCGAATCCGGGCTCCAGCGGTAGCCCTTCCAATCGCGGCCGTAGAGTTCCTCGTAATAAACCCAATCCGCTTTGCCGTGGCGGAGCAGATCGCTGCCGCCGTGGGTGAGCCGCACTTCCGGGCCGGGGTGCAGGGAAGCGCCGGCGCCGATCAGCGGGATCGCGTACAGGTCGAAGCCGCGGACGAAGGCGGCGGTGCGGCCGTCGGGGCTCAGTTCGGGCAGTTCCTCGGTCTGCGGCGTCTCGGTGAGGCGAACCACGACCGGGGCCGCCTCCGCATCGATCCCGAAGGCGGGGCCGCCGAAGTCGACGGCGAACAGGTCCCCGCCGGACCCCAGCAGGGCGCGCCTGCGGTCGTCGTCGAACGTCGCGGCCACGCCCGTCGGGCGGCGGGCGAACACCTCGGCCAACTGGCCCTGCACGCCGGCGTCGGTCAGGGCCGTGGAGAGCGCCGCGGCGTCGTAGGCCGGGCGGCTTTCGCCGGTCGCGGCCTCGACGACCTCCGGCGAACCCTGCTCCGCCGGCGTGAGGTACCGCCCCGGCCCGACCCACGTCAGCCCGCGGGGATAGGAGCCTGTCAGATCCAGCCGGGCGCTGCCGTACAGATCCTCGAACCGCAGCGGCCGGTCGGCGTCCTCGGCCGCCCCGGCCGGGTCGGTCAGCGGCCGGTCGGCCGGCGCCGGTTCGTCCTGCCCCCAACCGACGGGGACCAGCGACAGGAGGAGGGCGACCGGGGCGAGGCGAAAAGCGGTCACGGGCGCAACGGTTTCAGGCGGAAAGGACGCGTTCGCGGCAAGGATAACGGAGGGCCGCCCCGCGTCGCCGTTCAGCGGCCGGTCCCCTCGCTCCGCCACGCCTTTCCCCGCCCCGCCGCTCACACGCCCTCACAGCCGATGGACGGCGGTGACGGTGGCCTCCTCCGGGGGTTGGGACTTGGGGCGGGAGAGGTGCACGACGATCGAACCGCCGGCGCCCAGGCCGTCGCGGAAGGCGGCGGCGGGGGGGGCGTAGATCCACACCTCCGCCACGCTGAGCCGGCTGACGGCCTGCGTTCGCGCCGGCGGGGCGCCGAGCGCCGCCCGCACCTGCGGGGCCGTCATCCCGACCACCACCCGGCCGTCCCGCATCGCGGCGGTGATCGGGTCGATCGGCATCGCGGCGGCCTCCGCGGCGGTCCGCCAGCGGCCGCCGGCGCGCGTCATGCCCAGATCCCGCAGCCGCCCGGCGACGGCGGCCTCCTCCGGGCTGTCCGGGTTGGCGGCGGCGTAGGCCTCCGTCAGCAGGCGGACCGCCGCGGCGTCGTCGCCGACGAGTGCCCGGTATTCCTCCGCGGCCCGGATCAGCCCGCCCACGCCCTCCGACCGCAGCGAGCGTTCCCGGGCCGCCAGCCAGGTCCGCAGAACCTCCTTCGCCCGGGCCGGCTCGCCCCGTTGGGTCAGCAGGTCCGCCAACTCCGCGGCGTCGGCCCGGGAGGTGGACGGGATCCGGCCGGTCCGCCAGGCCAATTCCCGCTCCCGGTACTCCTCGGCCAGTTCCGCCAACTCCGGCAGGCGGGCGTCGAGAACCTTCGCCACGGCGAACCCGTTGCGGCCGTCCGGGGCGGCGGTCGCTTCGATCCGCGTGCGTTCCACCCGGGCGAAGAAGCGTCGGGCCAGCGCGGCCCGGGCGGCCTCGTCGGCGGCGGCGAAGGTCTCCGCGGGGGTGCGGTCGTAGGCAGCGAGCAGTTCCGCCGAGGGCGGTTCGGCCCCCGCGGCCGGCGGCGTCGCGGCGCCCGGCAGGCGGCGACGAATCTGACCGGCCAACGCGGCGAGGTCGGCGTTCCCGTCGTCCCGCACCGCCCGCCACCAGGTTCGCAGCGCCTCGTGCACCCGATCCGCCCGCTCCGCGTCCGCCAACTTGGCCGGCCGGCCGTCGGTCCCCCCCTCGGGAGCGGCGTCGGGGGCGGCGTCCAGCAGGGCGAGTTGCGCCCAGACCCCCGGGGGCACGCCGGCCGGGGCGGCGTTCGGCCGTTCGGTCGTCTCTCCCGCGGCGTTCCAGCGCAGATCGAAGGCGTCGCGGCGGACTTCCCGCGCCCGCCGAGCCAGCGCCGGGTCGTTGTAGAACCGAGCCCGGCCCTCCGCCCAGGCGGCCAGTCGCTCCAGGGCGGCCGGGTCGTCGCGGTCGAGGGCCAGCTTGCGCGTGTTGAACTCGGCGGCGTCGGAGGACAGCGCCCGCACCGCGGTCGATTGCAGGAAGGGGCCGCTCGGCCCGGAGGCGATCCGGCCGGTGACCTCCACCCGGGCGACGCCGTTCTCGGCCCGGCCCAGCGAGGAACCGGCCGACGGCCGCACGGTCAGGGGGACGTTTTCCAAACGCAGCGTGCCGCCCGCGACGGACCGCACGCGGCCCTCAACCCGGAACACCTCTCCGGACCGCTCCCACTCCGGCCAGAAGTCGCGGGTTTTGAGGAACGCCTCGCTGCTCATCACCCCCTCCGGCGGGGCGGCGCACGCCGCCCCCGGGACGCACAGCAGCCCGGCGAGCAGGGCGAGGAACGCGGCGGGAGGAACGGGCCGACGGCGCCTCATGGACCCGCCTCCGCCGCGGGGGCGGGCTCGGTCGGCTCTCCGAGGCCCAGTTCTTCAGCCTGCCGGGCGAGGAGCGTCCGCACCGCGGCGCCGTCAGGGCCGGCCAGGTCGAACCCGATCGCCGCCAGCGTCTCCGCCCCGGTCCAGAGGAAGGCGGAACCGGGTTCGAGGCGCAACTCCCACACGGCGCCCCGCCCGTTCTCGCCGGGCACGCGGGCGAACGCCCCGTACCGGCCGGCGAGGACCGCCCGCCGCGGGTCGTCGCCGACCGACAGGTCGCCCGGCACGGCGGGGTCGCCGATCAGACGGAACCGCGTGCCGCCGGCGGCGAGCGGGTAGAGCAGTTCGATCCGTTCCGGCGGCGCCGTCTCCTCCCGGTCGCGGTCGGCGTCGTTCTCCCCCTCGGCGGCGGGGGCGGCGGGGGGCGCCGCGGCGGGGGCGTTCACCCGGGCGGCGTAGGTGTCGAGAATCACCCAGCGACCGCGATACAGGGCGTCGTAGCTTTGCAGCCAGGCGGTGCGGTCGGCCGGGGCGCGGGCGGCGGCCGCCTGCCGGGCGATCTCCGCCGGCGAGAGCGCCGCGAGGCCCGTCACGGCGGTCGCCTCCCGGGCCTGTTGCCGGGCGGCGCGGGCGCGGGGTTCGGTCGCCCGACCCAGCGTCTCGTAGGCGGCGGCGAGGGCGTCGAACCGCTTGGCGGCGAGGGCGAACTGACCGGCGGAGAGGGCCTCCTCGGCGGCGGCGGGCGCCTCCGCGATCGTCACCCGGGCCTCCGCCCGCCGCGACTGCACCACGCCCCACCAGGTCGTCGTCGCCACCACCGCCGTCAGTCCCAGGGCGATCAACCGCAGCGGCGTCGCCTGACGCCGCGCCGCCGTCGCCAGCCGCGTCCGCCACGGAACCCGCGGGGCGGCCGGCGGGCCCGCCGGGACCGGCTCGGCGGCGGGCTTCGCCTTTGTCCGGGCGGGCGGGCGTTTCGGCTTCGCGGCGGCGGCCCGGTCCGGCGGGGCGGGGTAGACGTCCGCGGGCAGGACGAAGTGCGGCTCGCCGCAGTTCAGGCAGGGGACCTCGCGCTCCCGCTCCGTCCGCATGCCGGTCACGACGGCGCCGCAGCGACAGGGCAGCGAGTAGGGCTCCGGCGGCGGGGGCGGCGCCCCGGCCGGCCCCGTCAGCGCCCCGAACCCCGGCAATCGACGGGCGAAGGGCATCGCGTCCGCCACCCGATCCGCCCAGGCGGCGGTCAGCGTCGGCCCCGGCATCGTCGGCCTGCGGCGTCGAGGGAGGGGGCGGGGAAACGGCGGCGAATGCACGGACGGCGGCGCACGAATTCGTGCGACAGCAGATTGTCGGCCCCGCCCCGGACCTTTCAACGGCGCCCGGCGCGGCGCGGTTCATTCCTCGATCCGCCCGGCGGGGGGGGGACGGGGCCGTTGACTCACCGGGGTCGCGACGCGGGCTGCCCCGGGCCGAACCGATCGCCCCCGGCGGGCCGGTCGGGCGGACGCCGTCGAGTCGGGGGGAGGGAATGCGGCCGCGACGCCGCCTGCCGCTTTGACCGCCCCCCGACCGCGGGCTAGATACCCGGCCGGACCGTCCGTTCGTCCCGTCGCGCTCGCTGTTCACAGCGGCCGCACGCGGCGGCGGGCGGCCGCGGCGCCCTGCTCCCCCCGGTCCGACGCCGCTGATGGCTCTGCCCTCCACCGCCCCCGCCCGCCCGGTTCCGAGCGCCGCCGACGATCTGGATCCCACGGCGGACGCCCAGCGGCGTCTGGACGAGATGCTCGACCTGCTCCGCCGCGAGCAGGCCGAATCCCGCCCCCCGGCCCCGGCACCGGCCCCGCAGGTCCCGGCCCCCCATGCCCCGGCCCCGCAGGCCGCAGCCGCGGAGGCGCCCCACTCCGACGAGACTTCCGAGGACCTCGACGCAGAAGCCGAGGCCGAGCCGCCGGTCGCCGGGTCGCCCGTCGCCGAGGCCGTGGACGCTGACCCGGCCGAGCCGCTCCCCGCCACACCGATCGAAGAGACGGCCCACGCCGAAGTCGTCCCGGACGAACCGGCGACCGACGAACTCACTGCCGCCGAACTCACGATCAACGAACTGACCGCCGCACTGACCGCCGACGAACCGGAGATCGCGGAGCAGGCGACGGCGGAACCGCGTCGGGAGACGTCGGCGCTGCCGTCGGACGATCCGTTCCGGTCTCTGGCCGGGCTGGGGTTGGCGAAGCCGGCGGGCGCCGCGGGCCCCGCCCGTCCGCCGCTGCGTTCGCTGCTGAGCGAAATGTTTGAGTTGGACCTCTCCGACGTGAACGACGGGTTCGAAGTCGACGAGGACGCCGCCGACGGGAACGCCGCGTGGGCCGCTGACGAGAGCGAGGACGACGACGTTGAGCCGACGCCCGTCTCCGAAGCCGAGGCGGACATCGATGCAGTCGCCGCCATCGCGCCCGTCGCGATGCCCGAGGAACAAGACGAGTCGGAGCGGATGGAGGAGGAAGTTCTGGAGGAGGACGCTCCGGTCGTCGACGCCGCTCCCGTGGCGGCGACGGAGGACGGCGAGGCGTCGGGCGACTCGATCGACTGCTCGGTGGACGACTACATGGAGGCGCTGCTGGCCCGGATGCGGCAGTCCCGCGAGGACGTCCCCACGCCGGCCGCTCCCAAGCCGAAGCCCAGGCCGACTGCCGCCGCCGCGGAACCGGTCCCTGCAAAGCCGGCCCCCGCGGGCCCGTCGCCCGTTGCCGGTTCGACCGTCATCGGTTCGTCCCTCGCCTCGCGGAGTTCGGAACCGACTCGGCCCGCGGCGGCGGTCGCCGGCGCACCGGCGCTCGCTCCGCTGCCCCCGCCGCCGTCCCTGCCCCGGTCGCGGGTCGACAAGGAGAAGCTGCGCGAGGAGATGCGGCAGTTGCGGGCGATCGCCAACACCAGCGCCCGCAGCGCCGTGATGGAATCGACCTGGAAGCGCACCCGCACCCGGCTGGTGATGGCCGTGCTGATGTGCGGCGTGTCGCTGGGCCTGGGGCTCGTGCTGATCCTCACCAGCGTCTGGGGACATGCGGTGCATTACGGGCTGGGCGGCGCCCTCTGCCTCGCCGCGGTCTGGATCGCCCGGGACTTCGGCCGGACGATGGACCTGCTCCGCCGGCAGAAGATCGCCGCGAAAAAGGCCGCCGCCGCCGAGGCCGCCGAAGCGGGCATCGCCCCGCACGAGGCCCGGGAGCGGGCGCTGAACGTGCCGTCCGCCGCGTAAGCGCGGCGGCGGGCGGCGTTCGATCGACGTCGGTTGCCGCGGGCCGGGTCCGCGGCGACTCTGCCGCACCCCGCCCCGCCCCCGCACCCCGGCCGCCGCGTGCCCCCCGCCCCCGATTCCGGCGAGCCCGACCCCGGCGCCCCCGATTCCAGAGCGGCGGACGCACACGGCCCCGTCGTGTTCTCCTCCGTCGGCGAGTCCGAACCGTCCGCGGCGACGGCGGCGCCCGCGGCGACGGCGTCGGCCCCGGCGACGGCGGCGCCCTCTGTGGCGGAGGTGGGAACGCAGTTCGACGCCTGCGTGGCGGAGATCTCCAAGGCGGTCGTCGGCCAGCCGGACCTCATCGAGGGCGTGCTGATCGCCCTGGTGGCCGGGGGGCACGTCTTGATCGAGGGCCCGCCGGGGCTCGGCAAGACGTTGCTGGTCACCACGCTGGCCCACGTCGCCGGGTGCGACAGCGGACGCGTGCAGTTCACCCCGGACCTGATGCCCGCCGACGTGACCGGGCACAGCGTCTACGATCTGCAACAAAAGGCGTTCACGTTCGTGCCGGGGCCGGTGTTCACGAACCTGCTGCTCGCCGACGAGATCAACCGCGCCCCCGCCAAAACGCAGGCGGCGCTGCTGGAAGCGATGCAGGAACGCCAGGTGACCGTCGACGGCGACACCCGCCGACTACCCGACCCGTTCCTCGTGCTCGCCACGCAGAACCCGCTGGAACAGGAGGGCACCTACCCCCTGCCGGAGGCCCAGCTCGACCGCTTCTTATTTAAACTGCTGGCCGACTATCCCGACCGCGAAGGCGAGCGGGCGATCTTAAATCTCTACGTGAACGGCACCGATCCGCGGGACCCGGTCGGATTGGGCGTGAAGCAGGTGTTGAACGCGGAACGCGTCCGCAGCCTACGGCGGGCGGCGGTCGGCGTGATCGTGGAGCCGGCGGTGACGGATTATATCACCCGGCTGGTCCGCAAAACACGTTCCTGGCCGGGGGTGGAGGTCGGGGCGAGCCCGCGGGCCGGGGTGAGCTTAGTGCTGGCCGGCCGGGCGGCGGCGGCCTGCCGCGGGCGGGACTTCGTGATCCCGGACGATATTAAAGAGCTGGCCCCCGCCGTCCTGCGGCACCGCGTCCGCCCGGCCCCGGACGCTGAACTAGAAGGCGTGACCGCCGACGCCCTGGTCGCCGCGATCCTCGACGCCGTCGAAGCCCCGAAAGGGCGGGCGTAGTCAGCTCGAAATCGGGATCGGCTTGATATACCAACCCGGAGCGCAAGCTCCGGCGGTGCGTTCGGAAACCGGAGGCGCCGACGGCCGGAGCTTGCGCTCCGGGCTCACCACGACACGCTCAGACCTTCGCGGCGACCGCTTTGAGGTGTTCGAGGCTCAGCCGGGCCGTTTCGATGGGGCCGGGGCCGTCGGCGAAGACTTCCACGCTGATCCAGCCGTCGTAGCCGGTTTCCTTCAGGGCGGTGAGGATCGGGGCGAAGTCGGTGTCGCCCATGCCGGGGCCGAGCAGGTTCGCGTCGTTGGCGTGGAAGTGGGCGGTCTGCTGCGGGTAGCGGTGGATGATCGTCGCCGGGGGCTCGGATTCGCCGCCGACCATCGCCTTCACGTCCTGATGGAGCCGCACCCGCGGGCTGCCGACGCGTTCCGCCAGGGCGACCGCCTCGGCGCAGGTCTGTAGGAAGTTCGTTTCGGTCGGGGCGAGCGGCTCCAAGGCCAGCGTGACGCCGCGTTCCTCCAGCCGGGGGGCGACCGTCTTTAATACCTCCGCCGCGTGATCGGTGGCGGTTTCGAGGCTCATGCCCTCCTCCAGGTTCCGCTGCTGGGGGGAGCCGAGCACCATCAGCGACCCGCTGAGGTCGGCGCAGAGGTCGGTCAGTTCGATCAGGCGCTCTGCGGTGGCGGCGCGGACGCCGGCGTCGGCGGTGGTGAGGTGAAAGCCGGTCGTCTTCGCCAACAGCCAGTGCAGGCCGACCACCTCCAGCCCGGCGGCGTAGGCGGCGTTCTTCAGTTCGGCCCGATCGGCCTGCGACAGGTCCGTCGGGGCGTCGGCGAGGGTGAACGGGGCGACTTCGATCCCGGTGTAGCCCAGCGAGGCGATCAGGTCGCACTGCTCGAGGAAGGTGCGGCCGGGGGCCAGCGTTTCGTTGCAGTAAGCGAAGCGGAACGACATGAGACGGCAACGGCGGGGGCGGAGCGGCGTCGCAGTTTAGCGACCGGCCCCCGGGGGCGTCCCCTCCGCCGCGCAGCCGGGTCGCGCCCGCCGCGGGGTCAGGCGCTGACCGCCGCGGAGACCGGTCGTAACGACGGATCCGACTGCGCAACGCCCGGCGAGACAGCCGGCCGGGAAGTTCGGGAAGGCACGGCAATCTGGTGGGGTTCGGCAAAGGGGAGCGTCGATCCCAGATGCGTCGGGACGGTGCGTCCGACCCCGCGGGAACGTTCCGCGGGGTGCAGGCGACCCGTTCACCCCCAAGGAACCGCGTCCCCCTCCCACGGAAAGAATCCCATGAAACGGCTTCTCGCCGCGGCGGTCATGACCGCCGTCTGTTATGTCGCCCCGGCCGCCTCCGCCGGCCTTTGCGGCGCCGGCAGCCTCGGCTGCACCCCGGACCCCTGCGACGCCGGTTGCGGCCCCGCCGCCCTCGGCGAAGCTTGCCCGGCGACCCCTTGCACCCGCACCGTGCGGGAGATCGTGTACGACACCAAAGAGGTGCCCTACACCCGCACCGTCTACGATACGGTCTGCACCCAGGTGCCGGTTCAGAAGACCCGCCTGGTTCTGGACACCTGCTACAAGACCGTGAACTACACGGTCCGCAAGCCGGTGTACAACACCTGCTACAAGGACGTCTGCTACACCGTCCGTCGCCCGGTCTACAACACCTGCTATAAGGACGTGTGCTACACCGTCCGTCGCCCGGTGTACAACACGACCTATACCTGCGTGAACTACACCGTCAAAAAGCCGGTGTACAACACCTGCTACAAGGACGTGTGCTACACCGTCCGTCGCCCGGTGTACAACACCTGCTACCGCGATCAGTGCTACACCGTTCGCCGGCCGGTTTACAACACCTGCTACCGCGACGTCTGCTGCACCAAGTACCGGACCGTCACCGAGAACAAGACCCGCGAGGTCTGCTACACGGTGTGCAAGCCGATCACCGAGACGAAGACGGTCAACGTCCGCGTCAACGAGATGAAGACCGTTCAGCGGACCGTCCCCGGCCCGATGATCCGCAAGACGGTTCAGGAGCCCGGCCGCTGCGTCTACAACCCGCAGACCTGCCGGTACGAGTACCAGCCCGGCTGCTGCCGGACCGTCTGCTGCCCCGGCCCGGAACGGACGATCTGCGAGCAGGTCTGCTGCCCGAAGGTCGTGCAGAAGGAAGTCAGCTGCACCCGGTACGTGAGCGAAGTCTGCCGTAAGACGGTGCCCTACACCGTCTGCCGTCAGGTGCCCTACACCGAGACCAAGAAGGTTCCGTACACGACCTGCAGCTGGGTTTGCGAGACCAAGACCAAGAAGGTTCCGTACACGACCTGCAGCTGGGTCTGCGAAACCAAGACCAAGAAGGTCCCCTACACGACCTGCTCGTTCGTCTGCGAGACCCGCACCAAGCGGATTCCGAAGACCACCTGCAGCTTCGTCTGCGAGACCAAGACCAAGCGGATCCCGTACACGACCTGCTCCTGGACCTGCGAAACCAAGACCAAGAAGGTTCCGTACACGACCTGCTCCTGGACCTGCGAAACCAAGTGCAAGCAGATCCCGTACGTCACCTGCCGTAAGGTCTGCGAGACGGTGATGGTTCCCAAGACGACCTGCGTCCCCCGGACCGTCTGCCTGACCCGCACCGTCTGCGTGCCCCGCGTCGTCTGCCGCGAAGTCCCCGTCTGCCCGGAAGCCGCCTGCGGCCCGGAAACGGCCTGCGGCCCCGGCGGCTGCGACACCGGCTGCCTGTGATCCCCGGCGACCGGTGACCTGGTCGAGAGTCTGCGAACGGCTCCCCCCGCCTCGGCCCGCCCCCCGTCCCGGCGGCCGATGCGAGCGGGGAACCCGCCGCAGCCCTCGCCTCCCAGGTCGCTCCCTGAAGTCCATCACTGACGTCGCTCCCTGAAGTCCCCCCTGATTCGCACCCTGATCTTCTTCCTGAGTCGCACCCTGACCCTCAACGACCGGCCCGCCTGACCTTCGCTGTTCAGAAGGGCCTGTCGATGAAGACCGAGGCGGCTACACGCGGCGGCGAGGCGATCTCAAGACGGATCGCCCCGCCGGCCGGGTGAACGGAGTCCGCCGGGACTCCGGGCCGAACAGGCGTCCTGATCCCTCAGGCGTCCGGTTCACACGCTGACGGTCGTCCCGGCGACCCCGCCCGACGCGGCGGCGGCTTTCTCTTCGGAGAGGGTCGCCGCCGTTTCTCGTTGCGCCCCGTCGCATCGCGTCGCGATCCGTCCGCACCGGGCCTCATTTCGCCAGATCGAACACCGCCAACTGCGGCAGGTGGTCGCTGAGGGCGAACGATTGGGGGTCGGCCGGATTCGTGCGGAAGGCCCCTTCGAACAGCGGCCGGGACTCCACCGCCTGCGAGGCGATCGGCCCCGCCGCCATCACGTAATCGATCCGCCAGCTCGGCTCGTCGGCTTTGATCGTCAGCCCGGCACCCTTGCCGACGTCTTGCCCGCCGACCTTCGCGAAGGTGTCGACCCAGCCGGCGTCAGTCCAGAGCCGGTGCTCCGCCACGTCGGGGGTGTGGTTGAGGTCGCCGATCAACAGCATGGAGCGGCCCGCGTCCAAGTCGCTGCGCATCGCCGCCAGCATCGCGGGGATCTCCCGCAGCCGCACCTCCGGCGTCGGGAACGGGTTCAGGTGAGCGGAGTGCACGATCAGCGGCTCGCCCCCCGGCAGTTTCACCGTCGCTCGCCCCCAGTGCCGGGTGAACAGCTCCGCCGGCCGTTCCCCGCCGACGACCGGGGCGTTCTGCGGGTCGACGATCTCGTATTTGGACAGCAGCGTGCCTGGCCACTTGCCGCCGCTGGGGAAGGTGACGAAGTTCATCCCCAGCCGCTCCGCGATCTGCCGCACGACGGCCTCGGGGGGCGACTCGGAGAAGTTCACGATGTCCGGCTCGTACAGGGCCAACTCGTGGGCGAAGCGGGCCGGCATCTGCCCGAGGGCGGTCGCCTTCTTCCCCAGCGCCCGGTCCTTGGGCCAGCCGGTGCAGTCGTAGACGTTGTAGGCGATCACCCGCAGCGGCCGCGGGCCCTCCCCGGCTCCAGCGAACGCGGGCCCGGCGAACGCAGGCACGCGAGTCGCCGCGACCGCCGCCAGCCCGGCGGCTCCGGCCTGTCGCAGAAACCCCCGCCGCGAGGGCGCGGCCGGTGAGGAAGAAGGCAGAGCGGTCATGGCCATGGCGGTTCGAGCGTCAGCGGAGTGCGGGCCCCCCGCCGCCACCGTACCGACCCGACGGATCGTCGCGTACCGATCCGTCGGCGGTGATCGAGCGGGGGCCTGACTGCGGCCGGCCGCAGTCCGGCGTGTCGACGCTGCGATTCCCGGCCCGGTTGACCGCCTCGCCCGCCGCTCGCATCATCCGATCCCCTTGGGTTCCCGCCATTCGACCCGCCAAGCCGCCCCCCCGTGACGGATTCTGCAACGGCCCCCCCCGCGCCCCGCACCGGTCGCCGCAACTGGCTCGCGTGGGCGGCCCGGGGTCTCTACGCCGCCTGTGCCGCGGCGGTGGCCTGGCCGATGGCCCGGTTCTTCACCGCGCCGCTCGCCGCGGAAGCCGCCGGGCCGGTCCGCGATCGGGCGGTGCGGCTGGCGGACCTCAAACCCGGCGTGCCGCGGCTGGTGCCGATCACGGGCGAATCCGTGGACGCCTGGACGCGTCACCCGGCGGTGACAGTCGGCCGGGCCTGGGTGGTGCGGACCTCGCCGGCGGACGTCGCCCCGCCGGACGTGGAGGTCAACGCCTTCAGCAGCGTGTGCCCGCACGCCGGCTGTCAGGTCAGCGGCACGGTGCAGACCCGCCCGAATGCCGGCGCCGAGGGCCTGATCTGCCCCTGCCACGGGGCGGTGTTCGCCCTCGACGGCGAGCGCAGGCCCAAGTTGGACGGCGGCGCCAACCCCAGCCCCCGCGGCCTCGATTCGCTGGACACCGCCCTGGTCCAGGACGACGACGGCCTGTGGTGGGTGGAGATTGAATACAAGCGGTTCGAACTCGGCACGGCGGACGGGAGCGTCGCATGAGCGAGAACGCCTCCCCCCAAACGCCCCCGGCCCGGACCCCCGCAGACCCGGCCCCGGCTCCGGCCGCGGAGCGGCGGCCGACGACGGCGCCGCCGCCGGAGTCGGCGGGCAGCCGCGGCTGGATGCAGGCCGCCCTGACCGAACGCAGCGCCGCGGTCGGCGGCTGGGTGCACGAACGCACCGGCCACCGCGGGGCGTTCGACTGGTTCGCCAATCGCACGCTCCCCGGCGGGGCGCGGTGGCGGTACGTCACCGGGCCGGTCTGCCTGGGCCTGTTCGCCGTGGTGTTCGCCACCGGCCTGGCCCTGATGACCGGCTACGTCCCCAGCGCCGACGCCGCCTGGGCCAGCGTGCATCACCTCGAACGCACCCCCGGCGGCTCCATGCTGCGGGGCCTGCACTACTGGGCCACGCATGCGTTGATCCTCGCGTTCGCCGTCCACCTCGGCCGGCTGATGCTTTCCGCGGCGTTCCGCTCCCCGCGGGAGCTGGCCTGGGTCAGCGGCGTGTTGCTCTTCCCGTTGCTGGTGACGGCGGCGGTCACGGGGAACCCGCTCTCCGGCAGCCAGAAGGCGTTCGAGCAGATCGAAGTCGAGGGCGCCATCCTCGCCGGCACGCCGGGGGCCGGGCCGCAGCTGAAACAGGTGCTGTTCGGCGGCCCGCAGGCGGGGCACCTGACGCTCACGCACCTGTACGCCTTGCACGTCGCCTTCATCCCGCTGGCGGCGGCGGGGCTGGTGCTGTTCCACCTCTATCAATTGCTCCGCTGGGGCACGGTTCGGCCGGAGGACCCGCTGGCGGCGGGCAATCCGGACACGGTCAATCAGGCCCACAGCTCGGAGGAAACGCCGTACGTGCCGAACCAGATGCTCCGCAACGCCGTGGCCTTCGCCGCGGTGTTCGGGCTGCTCTGGTTCATGGCCGGCCGGCAGCCCGCCCCGCTGGACGCCCCCCCGGGCGAGGGCGTCGAGAGCATGCCGCGGCCGGAGTGGTACTTCCGCTTCCTGTTCGAACTGCGGAACTACTTCCCGCCGGAGATGGAGTTCGTCGCCACCGGCGCCCTGCCGACGCTGGCGATCCTGGTGCTCGCCGCCGTGCCCTGGATCGACCGCCTCGGGCATCGGGTGGGGGCGGCGGCGCGGTACTCCATCGTGTTCGGCGGGCTGCTGTTCTGGTGCGTGCTGACGATCGGTTCGATGAGCCGCGACCGGGCCGACAGGCACTACCTGGAGGTCCGCCGGGCCGCCCACGTCCGGGCGGAGCGGGCGGCCGAGCTGGCCGACCGCGGTGTGCCCCCCGACGGCCCCGGCTCCCTGCTGGCCAACGACCCCAAGACCCGCGGCCCGGAGTTGTTCCGCGCCCACTGCGCCGCCTGCCACGCCCACACCGGCCCGGCCGTGGAATCGTGGGGGCCGGACCATTCGATCGAGGCCAGCGAGTGCAACGCCGCGAACCTGGCCGGCTTCGGTTCCCGCCGCTGGATGCGGGGCCTGCTCGACCCGGCGCTGGTCGATTCGGACGCCTACTTCGGCTGCACGCCCTTCGCCGAAGGCGGCATGGTCGGCTATGTGAAGGACGATCTGTGGCTCTTCGTGGAGCCCGGCAGCGAGGAGGCGGAGGAGAAGCGGACCCAGATTGCGGCCGTCGCCGCCGCGATGGCCGCGGAGGCCGGCCCGCGGGTGCACGGCGGGCCGCCGATCGCCCTCGACCACGGCGACGAAACCTTCGAGCCCGAAGCGCTGCCCGCGCTGGCGGAGCAGGGTCGGGAGTTGATGATCGGCGACCTGAGCTGCACCGGCTGCCATAATTTCGCCGGGGAGGAGTACGGCGACTCCCTCACCCTCGACGGCTACGGCTCCCGCGAGTGGCTGGCCGACTTCATCGCCAACGCCGGCCACGAACGGTTCTACGGCGAGGAGAACGCAATGCCGCTCTACGCCCCGAATGCCCCCGTGGACGGCGAGGAGGACCCCTCGAACACGCTGACCCGCAACGAGATCCTGCTCCTCACCGACTGGCTCCGCGGCGACTGGGTCGGGCGCGAGTAGGCCGGACCTCTCTGGTCAAGAACACGTTCTTCTCCCCTCTCCCCCAAAAGGGGGCGAGGGGGGACGAAAGCAGCCGGCGCACTCAGCGCTCCGCCGTCACAACAAGTGCTTGGCCTTCACTTCCAGATACCGGCTGACGACCGCGGCGCTGAGGTTCTCCGGCGTGGCCTCGACCACCAGCACGCCGTCCGCCGCCAACGCGGCGGCCCGGCGGCGTTGGCGGGCCCGCAGTTCCGCCGCGGCGGCGATGCGGAAGGCGTCCCGGTCCCCCGCGGCGCCCTCGGCCGGGACGGCGGCGGCCCGCTCCGCCAGCGGGCTGTTCTCCAACAGGGCGACCAGCACCAGGTGCGGCGAGCGCAGCGGGCGGACGTGCCGGGCGATCTCTGCCAGTTGCACGTCGTCGGTGGCGTGCGTCAACAGCACGACGAGGCTCCGCCGCCGGTGCCAAGTGCGGACCTCGCGGACCATCGCCCCGTAATCGCTGGCCTCGTAGCGGGGGGCGAGATCGTAGGTCTGCCGGACCAGCGTGCGCACCCCCGCCGCCCCGCGGACCGGCGGGACCCACCGCCGCGTCTCCGCCCCCGCCGCCAGCAGCGCCGCGGTGTCCCCCTGCCCCAGCGCCACGTGGGCCAGCAGCACCGCCGCGTTCAGCGCCCGGTCGAAGTGCGTCACGCCGCCCTCGGCGTTGCACATCGACCGGCCGCTGTCGAGCAGTAACAGCAGGGATTGATTCCGCTCCACCGTGTACTCGCGGGAGACGAGATCGCCGGTGCGGGCGGTCGCCTTCCAGTCGATCTGCCGGACCTCGTCGCCGCGGACGTACTCCCGCAGACGGTCGAACTCCCGGCCGCGGCCCCGCTGGCGGCTGGCCCGCACGCCCTCGGTGCGGCGGTTCTGCCGGGCCAGGAGTTCCGCCCCGCGCACCGCCCGGACGTTGGGATAGACCCGCACCGTGTGGTCCTCCCGCACCCGGGCGTGCCGTTCCCACAGGCCCCAATTCGTGCGACTGCGGAGGAACGTCCGCCCGAAGGCCCGCGGCCCCCGCAGGTGCGGCGTGACGTGATAGACGACCGCCCCGGTGCGGCCCGGGGGCAGGTCGACCGTCGCCGGCAGCCCCTCGACGGCGGAGGGGGTGGGCGGGGAATCTTCGACCTCCACCCGGATCGCCGCCGGCCCGCGGTTCGTCAGGTGCAGGGTGACGGGGTTGGGGGCGCCGACGCTGAACACCTCCGCCGCCTCCCGCTCCACCGCGACCGCGGCCGGCGTGGGGGAGCGGAAGGCGTCCCAGGCCGCCGCCGCCGCCAGCAGCGCCGCGGCCAGCAGGCCGACGTCCGCCAACGGCGCCCAGACCGCCCCCGCCGCCAGCGGCACGGCGCACAACCCCACCAGCGCGAGCAACCAGCCGGTGGGCGTCACGGCTCCTCCCGGTCGCCGGCGGGTGGGGCCTCGTCAGGAATGTGCCAGGGCGGCGCCTCGTCCAGTTCGACCCGCTCCGTCAGGATCTGGTGCGGGGCGAAGCGGTTTTTATACGCCATTGAGGCGTTCTCCGGGATCCAGTAGCCGAGGTAGACCCAGTCGCGGCCGGTCTGACGGGCGTATTCGATTTCCGACAGGGCGCTGAAGGTCCCCGGCCCCAGAGGACGCCAGTCGGGGTCGTGGAAGAAATAGATGCTGTTCAACGCCCCCGGCACGACGTCCACCAGCCCCAGACCGACTAATTTCTCGCCGTCCCGGTAGGCGAACTCGTGGGCGAACTCGTAGCCGGGGCCGACGAGGTTCTCGCGGTACTCCGCCGCCGTGGTCGTATCGCCCCGCCAGCCGCGGCGCTCCTTCATGTCCTCATGCCAGCGGTTATACAGCTCGGCGTGTTCCTCGGAGGTCCCGGCGGGCCGAACCGTCAGGGAGATGTGCGCATTGCGCTTGAGACAACGCCGCTGACTCTTGGTCGGCCGGAAGTTCCGCACGTCGACCCGCAAACTGCGGCACTTCTTGCAGGCGGGGCAGTCGGAACGAAAAAAGCTCACCCCCTGCCGACGCCAACCCCGGGCGAGTAGTTGGGCGTAATGTTCCCCGGAGATGCCGGCGAACAGCTTCACGCCCATGCGGGCCCGCTCCTCCGGCAGATAGGAGCACTCGACGAGCGGCGAGCGGGCGCTGAGCAGTTCCACCGTCACGCGGCCGCTCCCGGCCCGGCCGGCGGCATTTCGGCGGCGGCCGCCTGGGCCTGGATCGCCGTGATCGCCACCGTGTTCAGAATATCCGGCACGGTGCAGCCGCGGGAGAGGTCGTTCACCGGCTTGTTGAGGCCCTGCAACACCGGCCCGACGGCGACCGCCCCGGCACTACGCTGCACGGCTTTATAGGTATTGTTGCCGGTATTGAGGTCCGGAAAGATCAGCACCGTCGCCCGCCCCGCCACCGGGCTGCCGGGGCGCTTGGAGGCGGCGGTTTGCGGGTCGACGGCGGCGTCGTATTGAATCGGGCCGTCGATCGGCAGGTCCGGCCGCACGGACTGCGCTTTGGCGGTCGCCTCCCGCACGCGGTCCACGTCCTCGCCGGAGCCGCTTTCGCCGGTGGAGTAACTCAACAACGCCACCCGCGGCTCCACGCCGAAGCGGGCGGCGGTGTCGGCGCTGGTGACGGCAATTTCCGCCAATTGATCGGCCGTCGGGTTCGGCACGACCGCACAGTCCCCGTACACCAGCACGCGGTCCGGCAGGCACATGAAGAAAATCCCGGAGACCACCCCCACGCCGGGCTTCGTTTTAATGAACTCGAACGCCGGTCGAATGGTGTGGGCCGTGGTGTGGGCGGAGCCGCTGACCATGCCGTCCGCCAGGCCCAGATGCACCAGCATCGTGCCGTAGTAACTCACGTCCGTCATCCGGTCCCGGGCGATCTCCGGCGTGACGCCTTTATGACCGCGGAGCCGGTGATATTCCGCGGCGAACGCCTCCAGCCGCGGGGAGTCCGCCGGATTTTCGATCGTTACGCCCTCGAACAGGGCGGTCTCCAGCTTCAGTTCCGCGATCTGCCCGCGGATCGCCGCCGGGTCGCCCAGCAGGATGAGGTCCGCCACGCCCCGCCGCAGGATCGTCTCCGCGGCCTGCAGGATGCGGGGTTCGGTCCCCTCCGGCAGCACGACCCGTTTGCGATTCGCCGCGGCCCGGCGGAGCAATTCATATTCAAACATCAGCGGCGTGACCCGCCGCGGGTCGGAGACGCGGATCGCCTCGGCGAGGGTGTCGGTGTCGACGTGGGCGTCGAACAGTTCCAGCGCGGCCTCCACCTTGCGGGGGGCGTCCGGGGAGAGGACGGCCGGCACCGCGGCGACGTTCCGGGCGGTGGTGAAGGTGTCCGTTTCGACCCCCAGAACGGGCACGCCGGCCAGCCCGTCGACGAGCTTTGCCACCGCCCCGTCCGGTCTCAGCCCGCCGGTCAGCAGCACGCCGGCGATGTTCGGCCCGGTGCGGCTTTTCTCTCCGGCGAGGCTGGCCAGCAGGATGTCGTCCCGGTCGCCGGGGGTGACGACGAGGGCGTCGTCGTTCAGGTGCTCCAAAAAGTGCGGGACCTGCATCGCCGCCACGAGGAACCGGCCGACCGACCGCTCCGCCCCCGCGAACGGCCCGAGGCCCGCCTCCCCGACGGTCGGCGGATCGCCCGGGCCGAACAGCCACGTCGCGCTCAGCCCGGCAGCGATTTCGCCCACCGACGGGTGCTCCAGCCGCGGGTCCTCGGGCAGCAACCAGACCGGCGGGCCGTCGGCCCGGGTCCCCCCGGCGACGGGGGCGGTGAGGGAGGCCCGCGCCGCCGTGTCCCACGACTCGGGCACGTGATTGACCACCGCCGCCAGCACCTCGCAGCCGCGGTCGCCGAACTGGTCGAAGGCGATCGCGATCGCGTCCCGCAGGTCGGCCGGCGTTTTGCCGCGGGCGGTGAACACCGGCAGCACCGCGGAGCCGAAGTTCGCCGCGAGGTCCGCGTTCAGATCGAACTCGTGCGTCGGGGCGAACCCGCGAAAGCTGGTGCCCTCGACCACAACCAGATCGTCCGGCTCGCGCGGCGTGCCCGACAACGCGGCCTGTCCGTCACGGAGCGTGCGGAACTTCGCCAGCACGGTGGCGATCAGCTCCGGCACGCGGTCCTCGGCGAGGAGGGCCCGGGCCTGCTCCCGGTTCAGGCCGACCAGCGCCGCGGGGTCGACGTTCGTCAGGTAGCGATCGACGACCAGTCGCACGGACGGGTCGCGGGCGGCGTCGTACCGCACGATCGGCCGGAAGAACCCGACCCGCCCGCCGCGGCGGGCGGCCAGTTCGCACACGCCCAGGGCGACGAGGCTCTTGCCGGCCCCCGCCTCGGCGCTGGCGACGTAAATGCTGGCGGCCATGCGGGGGGCGGACCTGTTCGGGGCGACGATCCGCACAGCATAACCGCGGGCGGGCGGCCGTCAGGGGACCGCCGGCCGGTCGCCTACTCCATCACCTGCAACAGGTTGCTGGTGAAGACGAAGTTGCGTTGATTCGCCCCTTTGTAGTCCGGGTCGTCCGGGTCCAGGTGGGCGAAGAGGATTTCGGCCTCGGCGACGGCGGCGCCGGACTCCGGGCCGTTGGCGAGGGTGGCGGTCACCTCGCAGCTGCCGCCCTGGTCGCCCAGGGTCTGAATGACGGCTTCGTACCGCACCACGTCGCCGGGATAGGCGATGCGGTGAAAGACCGCCCGGGGCACCTTGGCGAGGACGACCAGGTGTTTGAAGTCCGTGGTTTGGCCCAGCAGGATGCCGGCGGTCTGGGCCATCCCCTCGATCATCAGCGACGCCGGCAACTGCGGGTCGCCTTCGAAGTGATCCGTAAGGTGCGCCTCGCCGCGGGAGACGCACTTGATCGCCGACGCGCGTTCGCCGCGGACGAGTTCTTCGAAGCGATCAATCCAGATCCAGCGCATGCCGCACCATAACGAAGCCCGGCCCCGCCGTCACGCGGGGCCGGGCGGGGGAAACCGGGGCCGAACGGGCTCAGCGAACGGCGTTCAGCCGTTCACCCGGGCGTCCAGGAAGTTCACGATCATGTTGACGGTGAACAATTCCGGGATGTTCTCGACCTTGGGATCGTCGGCAAAGGAGTCGATGTCCGCGTGGGGCATCTTGGTCCGCAGCTCGGCGAGGCCCTGCTCGGTGACGACGCCGTCCTGCACGAAGTTGCTGTCGGCGGCGGTGAGGCTCTCCGGGAACAGCTCCCCGCGGGGGATCTTGATCCCGAACGCCTTCTCGAGGCGGAACACAATATCGAGGAAGTCGATCGACTCCGCCCCCAGGTCGCCGGTGAGGGTCGCTTCGGGGGTGACTTCGTCCTCGTCGACGCCCAGCGCGTCCTGAAGGCGGTCGGAGACCTTGGCGAAGATTTCGTCGCGGGTCATCGGCATCGGTTCGGGTCCGTGGTCTGTCCGTGACCGCCGCGGGCGGGCCGGGTTGAGGGAATCTGAGGTTGAAGCGCGGGGCCGGAACCCGCGGGGAGCGGAAGTTTAGCGGCACAGTCGCCGACGGCCTACCCCGCCTGCCGTTCCGGATCGTTCGGGGTCGTTCCTAGGCGACCCGGGCCGGGCGGCGGGCGCCGCGGGGCCGGGACGGGGCCGGACGGATCGCCGCCGTCACATGCCGCCGAGGGTCAGCCCGCCGTCGACGGTGACGGTTTGGCCGGTGATGTAATCGCTGCGTTCGTCGGCGAGGAAGCAGACGGCCCGGGCGATGTCCTCCGGCTTGCCCAACCGCTTGCGGGGGATCGCCTTGGTGATGATATCGCCGGCTGCGTTGCGGACGGCCTCGGTCATGTCCGTCTGCACGAAGCCGGGGGCGACGGCGTTCACCGTGACGCCCCGCTTGGCGATCTCCGTGGCCAGACAGCGGGTCAGCCCCTCGATCCCGCCCTTGCTGGCGGCGTAGTTCGCCTGCCCGGGGTTGGAGTAGTGGGCCGCGACGCTGCTCATGTTGATAATGCGGCCGTAGCGGGCGCGCATCATCGGCATGATCGCCGCGTGACAGAAGTTGTAGACGCCGGTCAGGTTGGTCTCGATCACCGCACCCCAGTTCTCGGGGCTCATCGTGGCGAACAGCCCGTCGCGGATAATGCCGGCGTTGTTGACCAGGATGTCGAGCTGCCCCCAGTCCTCGACGACCTTCTTGACAAGTTCCGCGGCGGCCTCGTGATTCGTCACGTCGCACTGGATCGCCTCGGCCTGCCCGCCGGCGGCCTGAATCGCGGCGACGGTCTCCTCGGCGGCGGCGGTGTTGCCGGCGTAGACGACGCCCACCTTCGCCCCGCCGGCGGCGAGCATCTCCGCACAGGCCCGGCCGATGCCCCGGCTGCCGCCGGTCACCAGCGCGGTGCGGCCCTCGAAGGGCTTGGGGGGGAAGGGCGAAGCGGAAGAATCAGCCATGGGGGCGGTCCGTCGAACGCCGGGCGGAAAACCGGGCGGACAGGGGGCAAACGAAAGAGAGCGGGACGGGGAGCGACGCCTGAGGCGCCGGGGCGGCGGGCTACCGCGCGTTGGGGGCGTAGACTTCCGCCCAGGCCCGACGATACCAGTCGCGGAGGCTCGCGTCTTTGGCGGCGGCGTCGGACGGGGCGCCGGGGCGGTCGGCCCGGTTCTCGCACAGCAGCGTCAGCCGCGCCGAGACGCAGGTCACCCCGTCGCGGGAGCCGGAGGTCTTGAACGTGGTGCGATCGCCGTCCCGCTTGTGAATCTCCGCGGTGACGTTCAGCGTCTGGCCCGGGGTGATGAACGAGTTGAACTTCACCGCCTTCGCCTCCGCCAGCGTGATGTTGGCGTGGGAGAAGTCGTCGGTGATCCGCAGCAGCCAGGCGGAGGCCTGCACCATGGACTCCACCATCAGCACCCCGGGCATCACGGCGAACCCCGGGAAGTGATCGCCGAGGTACTCCTCGGCCCGGGTCAGCGCCTTGACGCCCGTGATGCTCTCCCCCGGCCGCACCGCCGTGACCCGGTCGATGAGGTTGAAACGCACGGGGTCGGAACCGGGGGGCGAGGATTACGGGCGCCGGCCGGACGCGGTCCGGCCCGGGACGCGGGAACGTCCGCTGAAGATAACGTCGCCCCCACCCCGGTCCAACCAACGGCGCCCGGCGGGTCCCCCGGGGGCGCCGGCGACCGACGGCGCTACCAGGCCGCCCCGTTGTCCGCCGGCCAGTCCCCGTTCCAGCCCGGGTCCGGCGGCGTCCCGGGGAATCCGCCGGACGTCGGCAGCGGGAAGACGTCGAAGGAATAGTCGTACCGCCGGGCCGTCACGCCGCCGACGCTCGTCTCCTTCGCCCGCGGCTCGATCCGCACCGGCGGGCCGAACGGGTCCGGCCGGGCGATCTCCGCCTGCCCCGTCGGCACGTACGGCGGCGCCGCGGGCGGCGGGAGAACCGGCGCCGGCGGCGGGAAGATCCCGGGCGGCGGCCCTCCCCAGCCCGGCGGACCGTACGCCGGCGGAGGCGCACCCCAACCGGGCGGAGCGAACCCCGGCCCCGGCGGTCCCCATGCCGCCGGCGGGAACGGCGAGCGATACCCCCCGCCGCCCGGCCCATGACCGAAACCGGGCCCTTGGCCAAAGCCGGGCCCCTGCGCGGCGGCGGTCGCCGGGTCGCCGAGCGTCAGCAGGGCCGCGGCGAGGAGCGGGAGGGCGAAACGCACGGCCGGCGAGGGGGCTTGAGGACGGGTGGTGAACGGAGAGCGGGACCCGCCGCGACTTCATCCAATCTCCCGCGGCCGACCTGACCGTACGGATCGTCAAACCCGCCGTGCCACGGCCAAGTTCGCCCGACCGGCCCCTTTCGCCCGAATCCCGCGACCGGCGCCCGACCGACCCTCACCGGCCGCACCGCCCGTCGGCCGCCCCCGCCCCCCGCCGCCCGATTCGTCATGCGTTCCGCCGCCGCCCAACCCGTCGCCGCCGACGCCCCGCCCCGCTCTCTCGCCCCCTCCGGGACGGCGTGGTTCATGCTGGCGTTCGGGTTGGCCTGCGGCATGGCGGTCGGGCAGTTCACCGCCGGCCGGGCCGTCCGGGCCGACCTGTACGCCTTGAAGAAGGACGTGGCCGAGGTCCGCCGGGCCGCCGACAGCCTCACCGCGGCCGGCGGGCGCAGCGATCAGGTCGCCTCGCTGCTGGAGGACCTCCGCACGCAGCGGACCGCGGTGAAGGAGGCGGACGGCGCCTGGCGGGAGGCGAACGCGGCCCTCGCCCAGGCCGCCCGCTTGCGGGAGCACTCCGAGACGGCTCTGACCGAGGCGAAGGAGACCGCTCTACACGCCCAGACCGTCGCCGCCGCCACCGCCGACGCGCTGGAGGGAACCCGGGCCGCCCGCGACGCCGCAACCGAGGCCGGCGCCGTGCTGACGGCGGTCGCCGCCACCGGCGAGCAGTCCGCCGCGGCCCGGGAGGCGGTCGCCGCCCACGCCTCCCTGATGTCCGAGCAGGCCGCCGCCTTCGCCGCCGCCCGGGCCGCCTGGGACTCCGCCCGCGACTCCGCCCGGGGGCTGGTGGAGGAGGCGGAGGCCGTCGGCGCCGAGGCGAACGCAGCCGCGGCCGAGCTGACGTCCGCCCGGACGGCCCTCGCGGACCTCTCCGCCCTGAAGCAGCTCGTCCGCGAGGCCGGCGCCGACTTCCCCGCCGTCTGGCAGACCCTCGACGGCCTGCTCACGATGCGGGACTGGCTCGCCGAAAACCCCGTCCCCCGCATCGCCGTCGCCCCGGACGCCCCGACGAATTGACCGACTTCCGCCCCACCGCGACGCTCGCCGCCCTCCGCACGCGAGCCGCCCTGACGGCCCGGCTGCGGGCGTTCTTTGCGGAGCGTGATTATCTCGAGGTGGAGACGCCGGCGCTCAGCGCCGACGTGGTCGTCGACGCTCATATTGCACCGCTCCGGACCCGCATTCATCCCGACCCAACGCAGCGGGAGCGGTATGAAGGGCGGTTCCTGCAAACCTCGCCGGAGTTCCATCTCAAACGGCTGGTCGCCGCCGGGTACGGCAGCGTGTGGAACCTCTCCCGGGTCTTCCGCGACGGCGAGATCGGCGCCCGCCACAACCCGGAGTTCACCATGGCCGAATGGTACGGCGTCGGCGACGGCCGGGATTCCTGGCGCGATCAGGTCCGGGTGACGGAAGACCTCATGCGAGCTCTGGACGGCGTCGGTGACGATCCCATCCGCCTTCCGCCCTCCCCCTTCCTCCTTCTCACCTACGACGACGCCTTCGCCCGCTTCGCCGGGACGCCGGTGTTGGAGCTGACCGCCGCGGATCTCCTCGCCCTCGCCCACGACCGGGACGTGGCGCTGCCGGGCGGGATTGGGGGGGACCGCGACGGGCTCTTAAACGTCCTGATCGCCGAATTGATCGAGCCGCGGCTAGGGGGCGAAGACACCGGCGGCCCCTGTTTCCTCTGCGACTATCCGGCGTCGCAGGCGGCGCTGGCGACGGTCCGCACGGACCCCGGCCGCCCGCCGGTCGCGGAGCGGTTCGAGCTGTATCTCGAGGGCGTGGAGCTGTGTAACGGCTATCAGGAACTCACGGACCCGGCCGAACTCCGCTCGCGAATTGCGGGGCAAAACCGCCTGCGGGTCGCCCACGGGCTCGAACCGCTGCCGGCGGAGAGCCGATTGCTCGCCGCGATGGAGCACGGCCTGCCCCGGTGCAGCGGCGTGGCCCTCGGCTTCGACCGCCTCGTGATGCTGTTCACCGGAGCGACGACGCTGGGGGAGGTCGTGGCGTTTCCGCACGGCGTCGCGTAGCGACGAAACTTCAAGACCAAGAACTCAAGAACCAAGCAGAAGACCGTGAGGGTTTACCTGGTTCTTGATTTCTTGGCCTTGAAATTTTTCTTCTCACAGCCGCGTCGGGAACATCGCCCCGGCGACCTTCACTTCCGGCGCGAGAACGTAGATCTCCACCCGGCGGTTCATCGCCCGGTTGGAGTCGTCGCGGTTGCGGACGACCGGCTGATATTTGCTGTACCCGGCGACGCCCATCCGGCTCTCGGCCAGCCCGGCGGCGGAGAGGGTGGTGGCGACCTCGTTCGCCCGGTTCGTGGACAGGTGCCAGTTCGTCGGGTGCTTCTCCCTGGTGGCGCCGCCGGCGATGCGCTCGTCGTCGGTGTGGCCGACGATCAGGATGTTCAGATCCTTGGCCTCCGGCGAGGACATGATCTCCGCGAACTCCCGCAGCAGGGGCACGGCGCCGGGGTTCAGCTCCGCCTTGCCGCTCTCGAACAGCACGTGCGGACCGAACTTGCTGATGCCGGTCAGCGGGTCGAAGTCGAAGTCCGGATAGCGGGAAGCCAACTCCTCGAAGCGGGCCGTGGCGGAGCTGGACAGCGGGCTGTCCCCGCCGCCGACGTCCCGCAGCAGATTGATGTATTTGCCCTGCAACTCCCCGCGTTCGCCGGAGAGGTTCTCGAGGCGGCGGTTGGCGATGTCCAGCCCCGCCTGCAACTTGGCGGCGTGGCGCTCCGTCATCTCCACGTTGGCCATGAGGGCGTCCCGCTCCTGGGCCGCCGCCAGGCGGGCGGCGCGTTCCTGCTCGGCCATCGCGACGGCCGAATCGTATTGAGCGGCGAGGGAGTCGCGTTCCGCCTCGGCGGTGAGCACTTCCTCCCGCAACGCGGCCGCGGTCTGACGCGTTTCGACCAGCCGGTTCCGCGGCACCACGTCGCACCCCACCGGCACCAGCGCCGCGATCAGCAACGCTCCCAGCCCCCAGCGCATGCGGCGGGGCAAACGCCGGGGGGACTCCCGACCGGGAGTCACGGCGGGAGACAGGCGGGAGTCTGCGGGAGTCGCGGTGGGCGTCATGGCCGGGCTCTCGCCAAGAATCGGGGGACCGATCCCGGGGGCACGAAGCTTCGCCCGCGGGACAGTTCGCCGATGTAGGTCGCCGCGGCGGAGATCGGCAAGAGCGATTCAAGTTCCCTCCCGCCGCGGCCGGGGGAGCACTCGTCTCGGTTCGCCGTCGCCGGTAGGCGGCGCGGCCCCTTCCCGACACGCGCCGCCTACCGGCGACGGCGAACCGGGGGACACAGGAGAGCGACCTTCCTTCCCTCTCTCACCCGCCGGTGAAGAACTCCAGCCGGACGACCCGGCCGGTCTCGAAGCCGACGGTCATCAGACGGCCGGGGGCGTCCAGCGCCAGGCCGGCGATCGCGGCGGGGGCCGGGGCGGCCCAGTCGACGTCGCCAGCGGCGTTCAGGCGGTACAGCTCCCGCTCCAGCGTGGCGACCGCCAGCGGGCCCCAGCCGCGAAACGCCAGCGCCACCTTCGCCGGGCTGCCGCCGGTGGAGAGCGTGTCCTTCACCCGGCCGGCGCCGTCGAACCGCTGCACGCCGAGATTGAACGCCGCCACCGCCATCCGCGTGCCGTCGCCGGTCACGGCGAGGTCCCCGCAGTTCGCCCAGGTTTTCACGTCCAGTTCCTGCCGTCCGCGGAGGTCGTAGGAGGCGATCAGCCCGCGGTCGGCGGCGCCCACCAGCAACGGGCGGGTCGTCAGGAACCGCAGGTGATCCAGCGGCCGCAGGGCGGTGAACCGGGCCAGCTTCTTGCGGCGGTTCGTGTAGACCGTCACGTCGCCGTTGGAGAGGGCGACCGCGGCGTGCCGGCCGTGCGGGTCGACGGCGACGGCGGTGATCGCCGCGGGCATCGACTGCCGCCACTTCACCTTCAAATCCGGCTCGATCCAGCCGAGCGCGTCCTCCCCGAAGGCCGCCGCCGCCGCGGCGCCGGAGTCCGCGAACGCCAACGCCGACAGGTCCTTCAAACCCCGCTGCAAGTGCTCGATGCGGCCGGCCGGGTCGAGCAGGTACAGCCCGCCGCCGGCGTCCGCCGCGAGAGTGCGGCCGCCTTCCCGGGCCACGCCGAGGGCGATCAGCGGGGCGTCGGTGAAGAACCCCCACGATAGCGCCGGCGGCATCCCGCGGCCGGCGGAGAGCCACGCGGCGTCGGAGCCCTGCTCGGGGGAAAACTGGCTCATGCGGAGGAGGGTGCAGAGTCGGGCGGCGTTTCGCCATGAAAGGCCCGCGGCCCGCGAGCGACCATCGTCAGCACGCCCGCCCACCCGGCGAGCTGCTGTGCGGTGTACGTCGCCTCCCGCCCCACCCGCCGGCGGTGCAGCGCCGCCCGCAGTTCGCGGCGGATTTTGCGGGGCAGATTGAGCCGGTCGTTCACGACCAATCCGCAGATCATCTGTCGTTGGTGCCGGCGGAGCACCCGGGTCTTCTTCGAGTTCAATTCGAACCCCCCTCGCCGAACCACGGCTTCGACGCGGCGGAGCAGGTCGCGGACGGCCTGCCCGTCGTCCTCGGCGCTGCTGAAGGCGAGGTCGTCCGCGTAACGGGTGTAGCGAAAGCCCCGCCGCCCGGCCGCTTTGGCGAGCGCGTAGTCCACGCCGTGCATCAGCAAATTGGAGAGCCGCGGGCTCGTCGGCGCCCCCTGCGGCAACCCGCCTTCAGAGGTGGTGAGCCGCGTGAGCAGCGCCGCGGCCTCCGCGTTCCAGCCGACCCGGCGGAAGTAGTAGTCGATCGACTTCGCCGTGACGGAGGGGAAGAAGTCTTTCAAATCGCAGGTCGCCACCACCGCCCGGCCGACGTGCGGGGCGGCGTGATCGACGATCCCCTTCCCCCGCTCGAACCCGCAGGCCGCCGGGTCCGCGTGCAGCCTGGCGAGGACCCGGCGGAGCAGCGTGCGTTGCAGGTCCATCGTCGCCGGGTCGGGGATCGTCAGCGTGCGCTCCCCGCCGGAGGGTTTGGGGATCGTCGCGGTGTGATAGCTCGGCTGGTGATTCTGGAGCCGATGGGCCGTCAGCCCGCAGCGGCGGGCCAGTTCCTCGATGTCAAACCCCTTTCCCCGCCACGCCCGCCAGCGGTGTCCGAGGCGGAACAGGGAGTACCGATCCACCCGCTTCAGCCGCTTGAGGAAGTACCACTGGGCGAAGTTCAGCCCGATTGCGATCAGGGCCGAGGCCCCCAGCGCCGCGACGAGCGCGCCGAACGCACGAACCGCCAGAACCGCGACGGCCGTCAGGCCGGTCAGCAACAGGACCGCGGCGAGCGCCGACCAGACGATCCCGCCGCACCCAAGCCCGGAGGCGTTCGAGTCGGGCGGCGGCGTGTCGGACGACACCACGGGCGAACGGCGCAAGGAAACGGGGCGGGGCGGCCGGTGCAACGTACCGGCCGCCCCGCCCCGAAGTCCCGCCAAGGCGTTCGTTCGCGCCGAAGGAACGCCTTGCCCGAAGTTTGAAGCCGAACCTGTCGGCCCGGACGGCGAATCGCCGCCCCGCGCTCGGGCGAGCGCCACCGGGACCGCCGCAGCGTAGCCTTGCCGCAACGGCGCCGCGACCGCGTTCCGCCGCCGCTATCCTGCCGGCGTGTTCCCCCGCCCCGCCCCGCTGTCGTTCCTCGACCTCACCCGGCCCGACCCGCGGGAGGACCTCGCGCTGGACGAGGCGCTGCTGCGAAGCGTGGATCAGACCGGCGGCCCCGGCCTGCTGCGGGTCTGGGAGCGGCCGGAGCCCTGCGTCGTGCTGGGCCGCGCGAACCGGCTGGCGTTGAACGCGGACCGGACCGCCTGCGAGGCCGCCGACGTGCCGATCCTGCGGCGGGCCAGCGGCGGCGGGACCGTGCTGCTGGGCCCGGGGGCGCTCTGCTGGTCGCTGATCCTGCCCGTCGGCCCCCCGGCCGGCTTGCCTGGCGATATCCCCGCCGTCACGGCGGCGATCATGCACCGCCTCGCCGACGCCCTCCGCCCCCTGGTCCCCGGCGTCGGCGTGGACGGCACCAGCGACCTCACGGTGAGGGGAGTCGACGGCGCCCGGGTGAAAGTCGGCGGGAACGCCCAGCGGTGGCTGAAGCGGGCGATGCTCCACCACGGCACCCTGCTGACCGGCTTCGACCTCGCCGCAATCCCCCGCTTCCTCACCCCGCCGGAGCGCCAGCCGGACTACCGGGCCGGCCGCGCGCACCGGGCGTTCGTCACGAACCTCCCGCTGCCGCGGGCGGCGCTGGTCTCGGCGCTCCGCACCGCCTTCGGCGCGACCGCCCCGCCGCCGGAGTTGCCGACGGAACTGATGGGTGAATTATTCCGCGACCGTTACAGCGACCCGGCGTGGCACCTGCGGCGGTGAGCGACTTCCCCCTTCGCCCCCTTTTGGTGGGAGGGGCCGGGGGTGAGGGGGCAATGTCGCCCGGACGCCTGAACGCTTTGCAGCAGTGCACAGCGGCTTCGTGAGCCCGGAACGCAAGCTCCGGCTGTCGGCGCAGCCGTCACCGCGTTCGATTCCGGCCGAAGCTTGCGCTTCGGGCTCACAGAGAGACGCCACGCTCTTCCGCCAGTCGGGTCGTCACGGCATGAGCGAGGGTGAACGAACCGGGCGTCACCCCCGGCCCCTCTCCCTCGAGGGAGAGGGGGAAAGGGAGGCCGTCAGCCCTCAGGCGAACACGGTCCCCGCCGCCGTCGGCACAGGCTCGGGCGGCAGGAACTTTTCAACGACCGCGGCGCCCGTCGCGTCGCCGAAGACGTTGACCGCGGTGCGGAAGCGGTCCAGCAGCCAGTCGACGGAGAGAATGAGGCCCGCCAGCTCCACCGGCAGGCCGACGGCGTTCAACACGATAATTAGCGTGAACAGCCCCGCCTGCGGGATGCCCGCGGCCCCGATCGCCGCCAGGGTGGCGGTCGCGGCGACGATAATCTGCGTCGTCAGCCCCATGTCGATCGCGTCCGCGGAGCCGACGAGCGTCTGGGCGATAAACAGCGCCGCGACCGCCTCATAAAGCGCGGTGCCGTCCATATTGACCGTCGCCCCCAGCGGCAGTACGAAGTCCACGCTTTTCCGCTTGATGCCGGCCTTTTCAACAGCGGTTTCCATCGTGACCGGCAGCGTGGCGCTGCTGCTCGCCGTGGCGAACGCCGTCAGCAGCGGGCGGCTCATCTGGAACAGGAATTGATACGGGTTCCGCCGCGTGAGCAGCCATAAAATCAGCGGCAGCGTCACGAAGGCGTGCACCGCCAGCCCCGTCAGCACGGTGGCGGAATACCAGCCGACCTTCGCCATCTCCCCGGCGAAGTCCCCGTCGGCGGCCGCCTCGCCGAACTGCCCGGCGACCAGGCAGAACACCCCCAGCGGGGCCGTCCACATCACCAGCAGCACGAACTTCATCAGCACGTCGTTCGCCTCCGTGACGAACTTCGTCACCGTGCCGACGGCCGCCCCCATCGTCGTCAGCACCGCGGCGAAGGCGAGGCTGAACACGATCAGCGGCAGAAGATCCGTCTCGGCGGCGCTTTCAAGCAGGTTGTCGGTGAACAACATCGTCAGCAGGTTTTCGAAGATCGCCCCGACGCCCGCCGGCTCGGAGACCGCCTGTTCGCCCAACTTCGCGGAGACCTCCGCCCGGGCGACGTCCCGGGCCGCGGCGCCGTCGATCCCGGCGCCCGGGTTGAACAGGTTCACCAAAATAATGCCCGTGACCACCGCGATCGCGGTCGTGCAGAAGTAATAAATCAACGTCGCCGCCCCCGGCCGGCCGAGTTTCCGCACGTCGCCCATCGACAGCACCCCGCAGACCACGCTGGTCACGACCAGCGGGACCACCAGCATCTTTAAGACAGATAAAAACACCTGCCCGCCGACCGCGAACGACGCCGCGACCTCCGGCGCCGCCCACGCCAACAGCAGGGCCAGCACGATGCCGGCGAAGATCAGCCCGGTCAGCAGGTTCTCCTTCCCGCCCCCGTGTGGTTCGAGCTCCGTACGCAGTTCGGCGGCGGCGGGCGGGGACGGCGGGGCGGCGGACATGGGTGGAGGATAGCCGGACCGGGCACATCAGTCTTTGACGGATGAGCCGTCGTCACCCTGACGGCGCCCGCGTCCGCCCGACGACACTCCCCCGACGAGCCGGCCGGGAGGCGGCGGCGCTTCGTAGACGAAGGATCGCCTTCGAAAACAGGGATTGACCGAACCGGCGAGAGTTTCTGCGGCGTCCTCCGCTGGTGCGGCCCCGGGTTCGCGTTGAGGGAACGGCATGGCCGACTCCGGCCCGCCGACCGCCACGACGGCCGGACCTCCCCCGTTCACCAGCACCTCGACCCGGCCGCTCCGATGCTCACCCCGTCATTCTCCGCCCGCTTCGCCGCCCTCGCCCTCGCCGCGTCGATCGGAGCCCCGGCCGCCCTCGCCCAGGGAATCGCCTCCCCGGCCGGCGTCGGCACGCCGACGCTCGGCGGGTCCAGCCGCATGCTCGTCCAGCCAGGTTACGGCCATCACGGTTCCATTCACCCGCGGCCCCGCCCGATCCCGGCGCCGTACAACCCGATCGTCGATCAGGACGGCTTCGTCGATACCGAATACGACCCGTTCTCCAACGTCATCGACGTGAACCGCCAGACGCTCTCCACCCGGCTGAGCGCCTACGACCCGCACCGCGACCACGTCGATCCCGGCTCGCTGCGGCGGGTGGATCGCTGGCTGCGGATCAACGGGCAGTGGATCCGCGAGCACGGCATGACCTGGACCAGCCACGGCGTGCCGCACGGCAACCTGACCCGCGACCGCAGCACGTTCACCCCCTTCCCCGGCCACGGCCACGGCGGTCACGCGGGGCACGGCGGGGTGCGGGAGAATCACAGCGACACCGTCATTTACATGCAGCCCCCGGGTTCCGGCTCGTCGCTGCCGGGCGGCCCCGGCGGGGTGCGGGAGAACGACAGCCACACGGTGCTCTACATGACCTCCCCGGGCTCCGGCCCGTCCGCCGGCGTCACGCCCGGCCCGTCGAATCCCGGCCCGTCGAACGGCGGCGGGGTGCGGGAGAACAGCAGCGACACCGTGCTGTTCTCCACGGCTCCGCCCTCGCAGAACGTCAACAACGGCGCCGTGCGGCCCCGCCCGGGCGTCGTCCTGCCCCGCGGCGTACAGCGCCGGCGGTAGGCGCCTGCGTCCCTGATTCATGAACACGCCCCCGGCGATCCGCCGGGGGCGTGTTGCGTTTGGCGCCGGAAACCGCCTGGCTGCGGCTCAGTACTCGTCCACGACCTCGCCGGCGGCCCGCGTGGAGACCGCCCGCCAGACGTCCAGCTTGACGGAATCGCTCACGAACCGGGTCGCCCCGTCCATCAGCAACACGTGCACCCCGCCCTCGTGATAGCTGCGGCTGGTGACGGCGGCGTGGGTCGGGCCCGCGCAGTCTTTGCCTTCGCGGCAGGCGGTGAAATCGCCGTCGTCGGCCCCGCCGCCCGCTTTGCCGCCGGCCACCGGCACCTCCGCGTTCGGTCCCAACGCGGCGGTGAAGCCGGTTTGATGCACCCGCCCGTCGACCCACTCCGTGTGCCCGCTGTCCTCTTTGAAGCTGCCGGCCAACGCGGAGACGGCCGCGGGATCGCTGGGCGGGGAATCCGGGCTTTCTTCTCCGTCCCGCACATAGGGGGTGAAGGCCTTGACCTCCGCGAACGCCAGCGTGCCGGTCACGCCGTCTCGGAACGCCTCGAACCCGAAGGCGCTGTTCGGAGCGAAGGCCCCGCGACCCTGCTGCCGGGATGCGTTGCTCCACACGAACCAGTCGCCGCCGTTGAACCCGTAATTCGTCGGATAGTGGATCGGGTTGCCGCTTGAATCGGTGCGTACGCGGTCGTTGATCTCTTCCGGGCACAGATAGGTCGGCACCCGGAACGTGCGAATCTCCAAGCTGGCGCTGTCCCCGCCGTACTCCTGCGTGAAGTCCACCAAATTCTCGACGTTCGCCTGATCGAGGAAGGGCAGCAGGCGAACGTGGACGCTCCACTGACCGCCGGTCCGGCTGCTCTCCGCATCGACGACGAAGGAGGGCGGCAGCACGCGGGCGACCGATTCGTAGTTGTGCAGGCCCAAGCCGATCTGCTTGAGGTTGTTCTGGCATTGCGCCCGGCGAGCCGCCGCCCGCGCCTGCTGCACCGCGGGCAGCAGCAGGCTCACCAGGATCGCAATGATCGCGATCACCACCAGGACTTCGATCAGCGTGAACCCGGAACGGACAATCCGCACGGGAGCCGGGTCGCGGGGGGATGCTGCCAAGGATCGCAGGGGGCTGGGGCGGTCGACGAGGGGGAATTGAGACAGCGTCTCAATCCCGAGAGGCGGGCCGAACCCTACCCGCGCCCTTTTCCGCACACAAGCTTGTGAGAACCCTCGCCGCCCGGGCGGACGCCCCCGCGTCGCTCGTGCCGCCGGTTCAGCCTTGCCCCCGCCCCGGCAGCGCCGCGTTGGCGGCGTGAGCCAGATTGGCGCTGGCCACCCCCTCCTCCACCGGGCAGGCCGGCTCCGCGCGGCTGCGGATGCAGGCCACCCAGTTCTCCAGGTGATACTTCGCCCCGTCGACGGCGTCGTAGAAGTCCAGCCCCGGCGGCAGTTCCGGGGCTTCGAGTCGCTGCCGGGGCTCCACGCCGCTGCGGTGTTCCGGGATCAGTTCGTAGCGGCCGCGGTCCACGTACAGCGTGGCCTTGGAGCCCATATATTCCGTGCAGGCCCGGTCGCGGTGGTTGGCGAAGGTGCCCTCGAAGTGCATCTGCGGCCCCGGTGTGCCGTCGTCGCGTTTGGGGAACGACAGCAGGGTTTGCACGGTGTCCGGCGTCTCCCACAGCCCGGCGGTGGTGAAGTGGTCGCCGACGCTCACGGCCCGGGAGACCTCCCCCGGCTCCAACATCCAGCGGGCGGTGTCCGCCCAGTGAACCATCAGGTCCGTGAAGATTCCGCCGCCGAAGTCCCAGTAAAAGCGCCAGGCCCGCATCCGCTGGGAATCGAACGGTTGGTCCGGGGCGTCGCCCAACCATCGCTTCCAATCGACCGTTTTCGGATCGACCTGCGGCGCCTGCCCCCGGCCCGGACTGTTGCGGTTCCAGGTCATCCGCACTTTATAGATCTCCCCCGCGGCGCCGTCTTGAAGCAGCTTGCGCGCCTCCGCGAGGTGCGGCATGCTGCGGTGCTGCGTGCCGACCTGCATCACCCGGTCGTTGTCCCGCACCGCTTTAATAATCCGGTCGCCCTCGGCCACGGAGTGCGTCAGCGGCTTTTCGCAGTACACGTCCAGCCCCGCCTCGCAGCAGGCCGCGGAGACCGGGACGTGCTGGTGGTCCGGCGTGGCGACGAGGGCGGCGTCCAGCTTCGTCTCCGCCAGCATCTTGCGATAATCGGTGAACGCCGCCGCCCGCGGATCGGCCAGTTTGAGCCCGGCGGCCCGGGCCTCGTCCCAGACGTCGCAGACCGCGACGATCCGCACCCCGGGCAGGTTCCGCAGCCGCTCCATCAACCAGCGCCCCCGCCCGCCGGGGCCGACGACGCCGACCTCGATCGTCTCGTTCGCCGACTGCGAGGCTCGGGCCGGCCGACCGGCGGCGTGCACGCCCGCCGCGAGCGACGCGGCGGAGGCGGCGAGAAACGTACGGCGGTCGGTCACGGCGGCGGTCCGGGCGAGTCGGGTCGGAGAACGCCGATAGGATGGCGACTGCGGCCCGGTTTCTCGAACGAACGCGTGCTCTCGAACGCAAGGGCGGCGGCGAGGCGCCTCAGCCGAGGAACCGCATCAGGTCTTCCAGCAGCGCCTCGTCCGTCGCCGCGGGATCGGGCAGCGGGATGTAGGCCGTGCGGCGGTCGGCGACCCGAAGGTTCCGCTTGAGGCGGCCCTTCAATTCGGTCATCTTGTCCGCGTCCTCGTAATTGAAGCGGACGTAGCCGTCCTCGATTTTCACGTCCGTGAACGACCAGTCGCGGCAGGCCAATTGCAGCCGCTTGACCGCCAGCAGCCGGCCCACGGGCGCAGGCGGGGGGCCGAAGCGGTCCTTCAATTCCTCGGCGAACTCTGCCAGCTCCGGCGTGCCGCGGACGTTGGACAGCTTGCGGTAGACCTCCAGCTTCGTGCGGCCCGGCGGGACGTAGCCGTCCGGCAGGAAGGCGGAGATCGGCAGGTCGACGTTCACCGCCAGCGGCTTGCGGATGGGCTCGCCCTTCAGCGTGCGGACCGCGTTTTCCAGCAACTGGCAATACAACTCGTAGCCGACGGCGTTGATCTGCCCGCTCTGCTCCGTGCCGAGGATGTTGCCGGCGCCGCGGATCTCCAGGTCCCGCATGGCGATCTTGAAGCCGGCGCCGAGTTCGGAATATTCCTCGATCGCCTTGAGCCGCTTCGCCGCCACGTCGGTCAGCATCCGCCCTTCCTTGAGCAACAGATAGCAGTAGGCCCGGTTGTGATGCCGGCCGACTCGACCTCGTAATTGATGCAGATCCGCCAGGCCGTAGCGGTCGGCCTCGTGAATGAACATCGTGTTGGCGTTGGGCACGTCCAGGCCCGATTCGATAATCGTCGTCGCCAGCAGGATATCAATTCGGCCGCGGACGAACTCCGCCATCGTCTCCTCGACCTGCGTCGGGGGCATCTGGCCGTGCACGATGCCGGCGGTCGCCTCCGGCACGATCTGCAACACCCGGTCGCGGACGCGTTCGATGTCCTGCACGCGGTTGTGCACGAAATAGGCCTGCCCGCCGCGATTCAATTCGCGAATAAGGGCGTGCCGGATCATCGCGTCGTCCCAGCGGGTCACGCGAGTTTCGATCGGCTGTCGCCCCTGCGGCGGGGTGGTGAGATTGGAAATATCGCGCAACCCCAGCAGGCTCATATGGAGCGTGCGGGGAATCGGCGTGGCGGACAGCGTCAGCACGTCGACCTGCAGGCGGATCTGCTTGAGCGCCTCCTTCACGTCCACGCCGAACCGCTGTTCCTCGTCGATCACCAGCAGGCCCAGGTCCGCGAACTTAATATCGGGCGAGACGAGCCGGTGCGTGCCGATCACCACGTCCACCGTGCCCTCCTTAAGGCCTTTCAAGACCTGTTTCTGCTCCCGGCGGGTGCGGAAGCGAGAGAGGCTTTCGACGGTGATGGGAAACTCCGCCATGCGTTCGGCGAAGCTGCGGGCGTGCTGTTCGCACAGCACCGTCGTCGGCACTAAAACAGCGACCTGCCGGCCGCCGTCGACGGCCCGGAAGGCGGCCCGCATCGCCACCTCCGTCTTACCGTAGCCCACGTCCCCGCAGATCAGGCGGTCCATCGGCCGCGGCAGCGACAGGTCCGCTTGAATCTCCCCGAACGCCGACGCCTGGTCCGGCGTCGGTTCATACGGAAACGCGGCGGCGAATTCCTCGACGTAGTCGGTCGGCTCCGCATGCGGCAGGCCGGGCTCGGACTGGCGGGCCGCCTGCATGCGGAGCATGTCCGCGGCCATATCCTCGACCGCGTCCGCCGCCTGCTTTTTCTTCTTCGACCACCCCAGCGTGCCGAGCTTCGACAGCTTTGGGGCGGCCTTCGTCGCCCCGACGTATTTTTGCACCAGATGAATCAACGACGCCGGCACGAACACCCGCACGTCGCCGGCGAACTCCAGTTCTAAATGCTCCTCCTTCTGCCCCCGCTGGTCGAGCGCCTTCAGCCCGCGAAAACGCCCGATGCCGTGCGTGAGGTGCACGATCAGGTCGCCGTCGGACAGATCGAGAAAGTTATCGATCGCTCGCGACTCCGCCGGACGCCGCGGCCCGCCGCCCGTTCGCACCCCGGCCCGGCCGAAGAGTTCATGGTCGGTCAGGACCAATAGCCCATGATCGACCAGCCGAAAGCCGGCGGTCAGTTCCCCTACGCAGAGCGTGACCCGCTCCGCCAGCGCCGGGCCGTTCTCCGCCTCCACCTCGGCGATCAATTCGCCCAGCCGCTTCAACTCGCCCGCATTATGACAGGCGATCAGCGCCCGCTCGCCCTCGCCGAGCACGAGATCTAACTGTTCAATCGCCTGCCCCTTCGGCCCGGCGAACTTTTCGACCGCTTCGACCCGCAGCCGGCCGGTCGTTTCGTAACTGCTGGCGCCGATCCGGGCGAGCGTCACGCTGGGCCGCTGCGTGCAGCGGGCGAGCACGGTGCGGACCGTATACAACCCCCGCGGGTCGTCGAGCCGATTCAAATAATGCTTGCCCTCGTCGGTGATTTCCGCGAGGTCCAGCAACGCGACGGCGTACTCCGCCGGCAAACTGTCCAGCAACGACGCGGTTCCAATCGCACGTTCGTCGCCCCCCGGTTCGCCGTCACCGGCAGGCGGCGCGCCCCCCGCCGCGTCCGGCCGCGGGGCTGGCAGGCAGGTCAGGCGGGCCCGCTCCAGCCCCTCAATTTTTCGCTGCGAGACCGGGTCGAACGTCCGCAGGGAGTCCACCTCGTCGAAGGCGAACTCCACCCGCAGCGGGTCCGTTTCGCCGGCGGGCCAGACGTCGAAGATCCCGCCGTGCAGGCTGAACTCGCCGGGCATCTCGATCCGCGGCACCCGTTCGAGCCCGCGGTCGGCGAGCCAGCGCATTAACTCTTCCGGGTCCGCCTCCTCGCCGACGCTCAGCGTGCGGGTCGCCGCCGCCCGCGCCTCTTTCGACGGCACCGGCTGCATGAGGGCCTGAATCGGGGCGACCAGAACCCGCGGGCGGCGGGCGGAGTCCTCGTCTTCAATCCGGTTCAACGCCCCGGCCCGGGCGGCGAAGACGGGGTCCGCCGGGTCCGGGGCCGCGGTGAGCCCGTCGCGGGCCGGGAACAGGGCGACGGAGCGGCCGACGGCGTCCTCCCCGAGCATCGCGGCGACGTCCGCGGCGAAGTGGTCCGTGCCGGCGACCCGGGCGGTGACGACCAGCAGCGGCCGGCCGACGCCGCCCGCCTCCTCGCTTTGCACCAGACCGGCGATCGCCGCGGCGGCGGAGCCGGCCCACGCCCCCTCCAGGGCCGCCCCGTCGCCCCGGGCGAGGGCGGCGGCGACGGGGGCGAACTGGGCATCGCGCAGCAGCAATCCCGGCAGATCGGCCAGGGAGCCGACGGCCGGGGCGGAAACGGCGGGCGCCGCCGACGGGAACGTCCCGCCGCGGCGACGGGTGGCGGGCATGCGGGGATTGTGGCCGCGGCCCGCCTCGCGTCCACCGGGTCCGGCGCCCGGAACCGGCTGAACGCCCCGCCGGAGCCGCACTGGGGCCGAACCGCCGGCGGCGGCCGCGGACAGGACGCCCCGCAGCCGTCACGGAGGCGAGGCTTGCGGTTAGACTGACGCGGCCCGTCTTCACACTCGCGAGCCGTTCCGATGCTGTCTCTCGCACTTTGCTGCGTCCTTCTGCAGGACGCGTCCCCGCCGCTCCTGCCCCCCGTTCAGTCGGACGCCGATCTGGCCGGTGCGCCCGATTTCGACCGGGAGGCGGCGCAGCGATTCGACATGTTTAAGTTCGGAGAAGACCCGGATCTCGTGCCGCCGGGCGGGTGGGAAATGACGCCGCTGTCGGGCGTCGTGGAGCTCGTCGGGTACTCAAGGCCCGACGACTCAAGGCCCGACGGCGACGGCGGGCCGCGGCGGCAGCGTGCGGCGCCGATGGGCGGCACTTTGGTGCTGACGACGCCGGACGGGCTGCGAGCCGCATACCGCGTGACGCTCTCCCCGACGCCGGGCGACGCCGAAGTGCCCCGTCCGCCCGCGAACCGCGGCCCGTCCTTCCCCCCGCCGGGACCTCGTGCGGACGGGCCGGCGCCGCCCGCCCCCGACTGGCCGAGGGACCGAGCGGAGGCGGAGGAAGTCCGCCGGATGCTTGAACGGGCCGAACGGATGGCCGACGAAACGTCAGAGCGGGACGCCCGGCGGGCGGAACTCCGCATCCACATCGCGGAGACGGAGGTCGCCGCGGCTCGGGAGCGGCTGGAACTCGCCGAGGAGCAGGCCGCCGCCGTCGAGAAACTGATCGACTCCGGAGCGGTTCCGGCCCGGGAAGCGTTCACGATCCGCCGGCAACTGCTGGACGCCCGGTTCGCCCTGCGGCAATCCGAGCTACAGGTTGAGGTCGCCCGCATGGGGGCTCCCACGCGGCGGGACGCTGCCCCGCAGCGGGGCGACGACGCGCACCGGCCGGACCGCCGGCCGGACATGGAAGAACTGGAACGGCAGTTGGACCGGGCCCGACGTGAGGCGGCCGAACTGCGCGAAGCGTTCTCGCCGGATCGGCGGCCGGACGCACTGCGGGAAGAGAACGAACGCCTCCGCGACGAAGTGGGAGAACTGCGGGAGCGGGTGCGCCAACTCTCTGAAGAAATTAATGAACGCGAAGGCCGACGGAACCGCGAACGGGATTAATACGGAGCCCGGGCGTCCGTCCGCAGATCGGCCCCGGTCCGGCGCGCCCGACCGGGGCCGCGTGTTTTAATAACGGTCCGCGAGGAAGCCGATTTTGTGGCCGCCCTGCGGGCCCTCCTGTTTGAGCTGCTCGCCGATCTCCTCGTACTCCTTTTCGATCGCCTCGGTGACGGTCGCGCGGCTGTCCTTCAGGGCGGACTTGAAGGCGGACATCGCCACGGTCTCGCTGTCGGGATGGTCGCGGAGGGTGCTCAGGCCGGCCCGGCGGACGAGGTCCTCCAGATCGGCCCCGGTGTAGCGGTCCGTCTGGTCGGCGATCTGGCCCAAATCCACGTCGTCGGCCAGCGGCATTTCGGCGGTGTGAATTTCGAGGATCTTCAACCGCCCGTCGCGGTCCGGCGGACCCACGTAGACGAGTTCATCGAACCGCCCGGGACGCAACAGCGCCGGGTCGACCAGCGTGGGGCGGTTGGTGGCGGCGATCAGGACGACGCCCTGTAACTCTTCGATCCCGTCTAATTCGGCGAGGATCGTATTGACGACCCGCTCCGTCGCCCGCGGCTCGCCCAGACCGCCGCCGCGGGCCGGGGCGAGGGAGTCAATTTCATCGAGGAAGATCACCGCGGGGGCGACCTGCCGGGCGCGGCGGAACAGGCGGGACACCTGCTGTTCGCTCTCGCCGTACCACTTGCTTAACAGATCGCTGCTTTTGGCGGCGAGGAAGTTGGCGTTGGAGCCGCGGGCCACGGCCTTCGCCAGCAGCGTTTTGCCGGTGCCCGGGGGGCCGTAGAGGAGGAAGCCCTTCGCCGGCCGAATGCCGAACTTCCGAAAACTGTCCGGCTGCGTGAGGGGGAGTTCGACGCCCTCCCGGAGTTGCCGCTGGGCCTCGGAGAGGCCGCCGATCTGATCCCAGGTGACGTCCGGGGCCTGGATCATGATTTCCCGCAGGGCGGACGGCTGGACGCGCTTCATCGCGTCGGTGAAGTCCTCGCGGGTGACGTGCAGGGTTTCGAGGATCTCCGAGGGGATCTCCTCGGCGTCGAGGTCGATCTCCGGCAGTTTGCGGCGGAGAGCCTCGATCGCCGCCTCGCGGCAGAGGGCGCCGAGGTCGGCCCCGACGAAGCCGTAGGCGGTGTCGGCGATACTGTGTAATTCCACGTCCTCCGCCAGCGGCATGCCGCGGGTGTGGATCTCCAAAATTTCCCGTCGGCCCTGTTCGTTCGGCACGCCGACGACGATTTCCCGATCGAACCGGCCGGGCCGGCGGAGGGCTTCGTCCAGCGAGTCGACCCGGTTGGTGGCGGCGATCACGACGAGGTTCTGCCGCGGCGCCAGCCCGTCCATCAGCGTTAATAATTGGGCGACGATCCGCTTTTCCATCTCCCCGCCGACCTGCTCCCGCTTGGGAGCGATCGCGTCAAGTTCGTCAATAAAGAGAATCGCCGGACTCTCCTTTTGAGCCCGCTCGAACAGCTCCCGCAAACGGGATTCGCTCTCGCCAAAGCCGCCGCCGAGGATCTCCGGGCCGGCGATGTGAAAGAAGTTGGCGTCGCACTCCCCGGCGACCGCCCGGGCCAGCAACGTTTTGCCGGTGCCCGGGGGGCCGTGCAGCAGCACGCCCTTGGGCGGGTCGATCCCGAGGCGCTGAAAGAGTTCCGGATGTTTGAGCGGGAGTTCGATCATCTCCCGGACCTGATCCAGCACGCCCTGCAAACCGCCGACGTCGTCGTAGGTGATGTGGCTGGAGCGGGCCTCCTCCGGCTCGGTGAAGGTGGGGAGGAGTTCGACCTCGGTCTCCTCGCCGACGACGACGATCTCCCCTCGGGGCTTGGTGTTGGTGACGAGCAGGCGGATCTCCTGCAGGCCGTAGGAGGGGGCGTTGAACATGCGGCGGAGGATCTCCTCCGGCACGTCCGGCCCGTCCTCCTCGCCGCCGGGGCGGCGGCGGTACACGCTGGTGGAGACGATGTCCCCGGCGACGAGCGGGCGTCCGGCGAGGGTCCGCTTGAGGGCGTCCGGATTGCCGGAGAGCCGCACGTTCTGCTGGGCCGGGGCGACGGTGACCCGTCGGGCGATCGTGGGGGAGACGGGCCGCACGCCGACGCGATCGCCGCTGCCGACCCCGGCGTTCGCCCGCTGGAGACCGTCCAGGCGGATGATGTCCAGCCCCTCGTCCTCGTCGCCCAGGGGGATGGCGACGGCGGCGGTGCGTTTCTTGCCGACGATCTCAATCGGGTCGCCGGGGTGCAGGCCGAGGCGCTGGAAGGTGGCGTCGCCCAGGCGGGCGACGCCTTTGCCCACGTCGCGTCCCCGGGCGCCGGCGACCTGCAAGCGAACGCCGCCGGCGTCCGGGTCGACGTCCGGGACTGGGGGGGGAGAATCGGGCATCGGGCGGGGCGGAGTGGCGGAACGCGGGCGGGGGAGCGAACTGCAGGTCGGCGTTGCGGGCACCGCGACGCCGACCCGTCACGCTAGGAGCGGGCGGCCCGGGGAACAACCGCTCCGGCCCGGCGCCGGGGATCGGGGGAGCGGCGTTGGGGGAACCACTGACGGTTTGCGTCGGGGCCGATGGGGTGGGAGAATGTTCATACGTCCGCTGAGGCGGGCGTCGACCGTTCGGTCGCCCCCGGATTCCCCCTTTCTCACAACACGGCGTTGGCTGCACCCCCCGGGCCGCCGGTCGACGCTGCGCCGCCGGTCCCCGGTGCGCCGCCGGTCGACGCTGCGCCGATCGCCCCGGCGTCGCCGGCGGCCGATCTGACCCCGCCTCGGGGCTCGAAGCGGCCGGGGGGGCCTGATGCGTCGTCGGACGCGTTTCCCTCGCTGAAGCCACGGCGCCTCCGGAGTCCGGTTCGCCCCGGCCGGCTGAAGGAACGCCTGTTCTGGAGCGGCGCCCCGTTCGCCAGCCGGACGGGGAACGAACGGCGGAGCCGCCCCCGGGGGGATCGCGCCCGCAAACGCGGCTGGGGCGTGGCGGAGTGGGGCGGCGAGGCCGAAAAGGCCCGCTGGCGCCTGCGGACCGCCGCGGCGCTGCTGCTGGGGGCGTTTTTGGGCTTCCTCACCCGGCACTTCTTTCTGGACGACTTTGGGCTGAACGCCCTGACCGACGCCGGCTGGCCCCGCTGGGCGGTGGTCGGCACGCTGGGCGGGATAGTCGTCTGGCTGAGCGGCCCCTGGGAGATCGGACGGCGGGGATTGCTGATCGGCGAGGCCCTGACGTTCGGCGTTCCCGGGGCCTTCTTCATCTGGATCCATCAACACGGGCTGGCCTCCGCCCCGCCGAGCCTCCTGCCGAAGCTGGCCGCGGCGTTCCCGGGAGCGGCGGCGGCCCCCTGGATGTTGCTCATTCAGGTCTACGGGCTGTTTATCCCCAACCGGGCCGGGCGGGCGGCGACGGTTCTGGCCGTGATGGCGGCGGTCCCGCTCGCGATCGCGTGCGTGACGGCCGCCCGGTTCGATGAGGTGTACGCCGTCCTGTTCGAACAGGGGCTGTTCAGCGCGATGGCGGTGTGGATCCTGATCAGCGCCGCCGCCGCCCTCTACGGGGCGGTGCGGCTCTCCACGCTGCGGGAAGCCGCCCGGGAGGCCCGGGAGATCGGCAGCTACCGGCTGGTGGAACGGATCGGCTCCGGGGGGATGGGCGACGTCTACCTCGCGGAGCACCGCCTGCTCCGCCGACCGTGCGCGGTCAAGCTGATCCGGCCGGGGCTCGCCGAAGACGACCGCGCCCTGGCCCGCTTCGATACCGAAGTCCGCGCCGCCGCCCGGCTGACGCACCCGAACACGATCGAGGTGTACGACTTCGGCGTCTCCGAGGACGGGCTGTTTTACTGCGTGATGGAATACCTGCCGGGGCTCACGCTGCATCAACTCGTCCAGCGGGCCGGCCCGCTGCCGCCGGGCCGCGTGGTACACCTGCTGGCCCCGGTCTGCGGGGCGCTGGCGGAGGCGCACGCGATCGGCCTGATCCACCGGGACGTGAAGCCGGCGAACGTGGTCGCCGCCGACCGCGGCGGGGTGCGGGACGTGCCGAAACTCCTCGACTTCGGTCTGGTCAAGCGGATCAATCCCGCCCCGCTGTTCGACACCCCGCCGATCGACGCCCCGCCCGACGGCGGCGCGCACCACGCCTTCCGGAACGACGGCGACGGGAACCGCGACGGCGACGCGGCGGACGCGGCGAGCGACCCGCAACTCACGCAGCTCGGCAGCGTGGTGGGCAGTCCGCTGTTCGCGGCGCCGGAGGTGGCCCGCGGCGGCCGCCCGACCGCCGAGAGCGACCTCTACGGCGTGGGCGCCACCGCCTACTTCCTGCTGACCGGCCGGCCGGTGTTCGACGAGCCCTCCCCCGCCAAGGCACTGCGCGCCCACGCCAAACAGCGCCCCCGGCCGGTGCACGAGGCGAACCCGGCGGTGCCGCTCGACCTGTCCGCCGTGGTGATGCGCTGCCTGGAGAAGAACCCCGCGGAGCGCTTCCGCTCCGCCGCCGCCCTCGCCGCCGCCCTGCGGGCCTGCGAGTGCGCGGCGGAGTGGTCGGACGACGCCGCCCGCGACTGGTGGGCGGCCACCGAGGGCGTCCCCTCGCCCCGCCACCCGGCGCTGCTGGACGACGGCCGCCGCGGCCGGGCGTCGGTCGGCGCCGACGACGCCACCCTCGGCGACTTCGTGCTGCAGGACGACTCCGTGGTGGAGGTCGATCCCAACTCGCGCGGCGTCGTCGTCGAGACCCACACCCCCGACGACACCGCCGTCCACCCGGCCCCCTCCCGCTGAGCCCCCCCGGGAAGCGGCCCGGGGCGCTGCGCTCGGGCGACCCGCCGTCTCTCCCCGACTATCCTGCCGCCGTGACCTCCGACCCCGCCCCGCCGCCGCCCGCCCCGCTGTCGGCGAGCGGCCGGGCGGCGGCCGCGATCCTGCTCGTCGGGCTGATCGGGGGGTTCGCCCTGGCCCGTTCCCTCACCCCCAGCGAGGCCGGCCTGGGGACGCATCAGCAACTCGGGCTGCCGCCCTGCACGGTACGGGTCCTGTGCGGCCTGCCCTGCCCGGCGTGCGGGATGACGACCAGCTTTGCCCACTTCACCCGCGGGCAGTGGGCGGGGAGCCTGTCGGCGAACTCCGGCGGGTTTTTGCTCGCGCTGCTCTGCCTCGGGTTGATCCCGATCCTGGCCCGCGCCGCGCTGACCGGGCGGCTGGCGTTCCCCCGACTGGGCCGCCGGGGCGATGCGTCCGCCGCCCGGCCGGAGTGGTGGGGCGTCGTGGGGCTCTCGCTGGTCGGGGCCGTAACGCTGATTGACTGGGCGTTTCGGCTGGCGGAGTAGTGGCCCGCCCGGCCGGCCCGTGGGGCGAGAAAATAACCCGTGGGGCGCGAGGGGAACGTCGGTCCGGCGGTTGGAGCCGGGCGGAGGTTGAACTACACCCCGCCGCATGCGCCCCCACCTGCCCCTCCCCGACCGTCGCGTTCCCCGTCGCGCAGGGGCCGGCGGCCGAAGCGCCCGGCGGCAGGTCGCGTGGGCGGCGCTGCTCTCGCTGGCGGTTCTCACGGCGTTCGGCCTGCCGGGCTGCAAGCCGATGATCATGCTGGGGAAGATGCTGACCGGCGATCCGACCGTCACGCCCCCCTTCGAGGCCGTGACCGACGTGGACCTCACCAAGGGCGGGCACACCGTCCTGGTGCTGGCCCGCTCGCCGGAGTTGGTCAAAGCCCGCTTCCCGGAGGTCGATCAGGAGATCATGCGGCGCGTCGGCCGCCGGCTGCACTCCGCCGGCGCGGAGATCGCCAACAGCGACCGGGTGCTGGACTGGGTGGAGGGACGCGGCGGCGTCTGGAGCGAATCGCACCTCGGCTCGATCGCCCAGGAGTTCGACGTGGACTACATCATCGTCGTGGAGCTGGACCGCTTCGACTGGCACGAGCAGCACAGCCCGGACCTGCTCCGCGGTCGCTCCGCCGGCTGGATTCGCGCCTACTCCGCCGACGCGAAGACCGGCGACGTCGGCCATATCATGGGCGACGAATTTGAAAGCGTGTATCCGAAGCACCGGCCGGAAAGCGCCGGATCGGTCTCCACGAAGGTGTTCCGGGAACGCTACCTCGATCGCCTCTGCGAACAGGCGACGCAGCGGTTCATCCCGTTCACCCAGCAGGAAATGGTGCATTAGCGCCCGGCCGCCCGGCTCGGCCGCCTCCCCGGCAAACGGACCCGCCCTTTCCCCCGCGGCGGGATTTGCACTATCTGCTCTTTTGCCGCCTCCGCGGCCCCGAAGTTACAACGCCCGTCCTGGAAGACGAGTCGATGCACCGCACCGCCCGCGAGTTGCCGCCGTTCCTGCGGGGGTCGTTCTTTCAGCTCTCCCCGCTGCGGCGGTTTTCGATCCTGTGCGCCGCGGCGCTTTGCCCGGTGGTGATGAGCGGATGCAATCTGTTCATGATCGCGGCGTATTTGATCGGCGGACCGCCCAGCGTGGAGCCGGACTTCGAGACGGCCACCCGCACCAGCCTGACCGACGAGGACGTCACCGTCGCCGTCGCCTGCTACGTGCCGATCGACCTGCGGGCGGACATCGGCAACGAAACGCTGGACCGGGAGGTCGCCCGGCTGGTCACCCAAAAGCTGACGTTGAATAAAATTAAGGTCCGCGAGCCCAATGCCGTCCTGCAATGGATGGCCCGCAACCCGGACTGGGAAGAGCCCGGCGAGATCGCCGAGGCGATGCAGGTGACGCACGTCATTTATATCGACATCAGCCGGTTCAGCCTCTGGGAGGAGAACAGCGCCACGCTGCTGCGGGGCCGGGCCGACGCGATCGTGACCGTGCACGCCGTGGAGGAGGAGGGCACGGAAGCGGTCGAGATCTACGGCAAGGAAGTCGCCGTGCAGTACCCCCTCGCCGTCCCCCGCGACAGCAGCGCTCAAAACCCCGGACGCTTCCGGCAGGAGTTTATGCTGCATCTCTCCGACAAGATCGGCTGGCTGTTCTATCCGCACTACAACGGCGACGACATGAGTTCCGCCACCTGAGCCTTCCCGGGGAACCTTCCCCGGGCGCCGCAGCTCAAATAAAAAAACGGACGGCGTCCCCCCCGGGACGCCGTCCGTTCGTCGTTTCACGCTTCATCCGCCGGTCTTTCCTGGGCGGGAGAAGAAGTCAGTCCGGGGCGGGATAGAGGCCGTCGTCCTGCCCGCCGGCGTCCCGGGGGCCGCCGAACGAAGGGGACGGATTCAACGTCACGTCCGCGGCCGGGGCGTCGTCGGAGGCGGGAGCGGGCGGCTCGAACGGCTCCGCGGGGGGGGCGGGCGCCGCGTCCGGACGGGCGGCGAAGCGAGGTTCGAACGGCGCCTTCGGGGTCGCGGCGCCGGGGTTCTGGAGCTGCCGGCGTTTGTCCGCGATCTGAGCGTTGGTGAAGCCGGCGGCGCGGGCCGCGGCGACGTCCACCACCTCGCTCAGCCGGCTCTGGCCGCCGATGTGCATTGCGACGGTCCAAGTGGGTACGTCGGACGGCGGAGCCGCGACCGGCGCGGACGCGACGCTCTCCTGATCCAGAAAGGCGCCGAGCCCCCCCGCCTCGCTGCGGGCGACCTGCCGGTCCGCCTCGGCCTTCTCGTCCGCCTCCGCGGCGCGACGCTGCTGATCGGCGGGGGCTTCGTAGAGTTCCTTACTGAGGAAGGAGATCTCGCCGGGATCGGACTCGTCGTCCGGGTGCCGCAGGCCCAGGAACAGGGCCCCGGCGGCCTCGGCGCCGGCCAGTTTGGCGTACTGCTCCGGGGTGGTGAGCAGGCCGATGGTGCTGGTGGCCCGGCGGGCGGTGTCCTTCTGCCCCTCGCGGTCGCTGCCCTGCTCCGCCCCGACGACCGTGCTGCCGACGGACCAGACCTCCAGGTCGCCGATCACGCGTTTGATCATCTGATATTTCCGCAGGCGGCCGGTGCGGTCGTCCGACTCGGAGATATCGAACGAGCCGAACACGTCCACCCGGTCGCCGGGGGTCAGCAGGCCGGCGTGGCTTTTCGCCCGGTCGACGTTAATCGTCTGGACGAGCATTCCCTGCGGGATCTTGCGGCTGTCGCTGCCGAACTTGGCGGCGACCTTATCCTGCACGATCACCTCGCCGGCGGTGAACCGGCTGCCGGCGAACTTGCCCTGCCACTGCTCCGGTTTGGTGATCGGACGGGGGGGGAGTCCGGAGACGAAAATCTCCTTTAAGACGCTGTTCGCCTCCGTCACCGGATCGCCCACATGAATCTCCGTGCGGGCGACCAGCACCGCGACTTTCGCCTCTTCGGTTTTCGCGGCCAGGTGATGCTGGGTCGCCAGAAAGGCCGCCAGGCCCAGGGCCCCGGCGAGGCCGAACAATACGATCGGGTTCAGTTTCATCGGGAGGTGCGGGGGGGACGTGCGGGGGCGGGGGAACGATCGTCAGGGCGAATATCGTCAGCGCGAATTCAAACGCCCGACGGCCGCCTCCCGGGACTCCGGGGGCGGCCGACGGCGGGGTCAATCAATACATCCCGGCGTAGGCGAAGTAACCGAGGCTGCCGATGCAGATGGGCAGGCCGTAGGGGAGCAGCTTCATGCGGGGCTTGCGTTCGGCGGCGACTTCGGAGATCTCCCGTAGGCTCATGCCGCTTTTCCACTCGCAGAGGATGGCGAAGGACTGGGCGAGGTGCTTTTTGAACTCGCCGCCCCAGAAGGCCATGCCGATCGCGATGACGCCGCCGACCACCGCGGTGACCACGAACGCCGCCAGAATCACCTGCACGCCCAGCCAGGCGCCGATGCCGGCCATTAATTTCACGTCGCCGGACCCCATGCCGCCGACCGCATACAGCGGCATCAGCGTCGCCAGGCCGACCAGCATGCCCGTCACGCCGAAGGCCCACCCCTCGCCGAGGGTCGCGTGATACATCATCCCGGCGAGGATCATCGGGTAGGTCAGCCGGTTCGGCACGCGCAGCTCTGTGACGTCGATCCAGGTCGCGTACAGCGTGAGGACGGTCACGAGCCAGACGGGCCACGTCTCGGCGAGATGGGCGGTAATTTCGGTCCAGTTCACGGGAGGGCGCTCAGATGCGGGGGGGCCGCGTGGGCGGCGGGAGAGGCGGGAACCGCCGGGAGGGAACGGCGGGGTCGAACGCGAGCGGCGGTTCAGCCGGCCCGCATGACCAACGACACGGCCTGCAGAACCGCTGCGGCCAGCAGACCGAGCCCGGTCCAGTGCGCGGCGACCAACTCGGTCAGATCCAGATAAAACGGGAACATGGCGCGAGCCGATGGGGTGCGGGCGTGAGGAGGCGGCGAACCGCCTTTCAAGGGATAGCTCACGCTTTGGGCCGCGGCGGCGACTTGTTGCGGCAGGGGGAGAATTTCCGGCAGGGGGACTTTTGACCCCATCCCCGCCCCGCACGGCCGGCGCCCGCCGCGCCCCGTGATCACTCCTCCCCAGCACGCTCGTCCCGCGGCGAGGCGTCCGATACGTTCAGATCGCTGCCGTTCGACCGAACGGCAGCCCGAGGCGCGAGCCGAGGCGAGTCAGCACGCGCAGGCTCTCCCGGCCTCGGCTCGCGCCTCGGGCTGCCGATCCCTCACACCGCTTTTCGGGCGCGGGGCGGGCGCTCGCCGTCAGCTCTTCGGCGACTGCTTGAGCGGACGCACGGCGGTCAACAGCAGGCTGAACGTCAGGTGCACCTCGCGCGCGGCGACGTCGGGGGCGTCCTCGAACGTCAGATGATAGTCCAGCGGGACCGCGTGCGGGTGAGCGGCGGTCGCCCAATTCAACAGGCTGGCGATGCGTTCCGGGGAGCCGACGGCCTCGGCCTCCAGGCGGCGGGTGATTAATTCAAACTTCACCGGCGGTTCGTTCGTCGCGCCGGCGGGGGGATCGGACGAACGGTCCACAAGGCCGGGCAGCGGCGGGGGGCCGTTCCGCCAGGGCGTCGTCACCGGGTCCTCGAGCCCCACCCGGCGCATCCGACAGCCCGCCGCGGCGATGCGTCTCACCACGGATTCCCGCAGCTCCTCCATGGCGGCGTCGTCCAGTCCCCGCGGCCCGTCGGCGCCGGCCGGTTCGGCTTTCAACGCCATGAACCGCGCCTTGAGGTCCGGCAGCCGACCCGCCTCCGCCTCGGCGGCGGTGCGTGCCGCCGTCAACGTGGCCCGGGCCTCGCTCGCCGCCGCCCACGAGTCCCAGGCCGGCAACGTGACCGCCAGGCCGACCGCCGCGACCGCGCCCCACACGAACCAGTGGCGGCGGGGGTGCTCCAGAAATTGCTGGGCGAGGCCGTCCATCGAGCGGGCAGGGGAGAGGCGGGCGGGAACGGGGAAGGGGAGAGCCGGGGACGCTCAGCGACGGACGGCGGACCCGTCGGCGGTGCGGGGCGCCGCCGGAGGCGGGGAGACGGCCGGCCGGGCCGCGACCGCCGCCGCGGCGCCCGTCGCCTCGGCGACGGGCGCCGCGGTCAGTTCAAACCGCACGCCGGGGCCGGTTCGATAGCGGGCCTCCCGGGTGGCGGCGAGTTTCACCTGCACGAAGCGGCCGGAGCGCCGCAGCCGATCGGCGAAGGCGAACACGTCCGCGTCCGTGTGCCCCCCGCCGATCACGTCGACCTCCACGGCGGCGGTCCCGTCCGCGGCGGCCGATCCGGAATCCACCGGGCCGGCGGCGGGACCGACGGTGAAGGCTTCCAGCCACGCTCGCCGGGGAGCCGCGCCGCCCCCCGACGTGCCGCCGTCCCTCTCGACCAGCGCGGAGCCGGCGCCGGCGAGGGCCGGCACCCACACCGGCCCGGTGCCGCGAGTCTGGGCCAGACGGGCGGCGCGACGTTTCAGCTCCTCGGCGTCGATCAGTTTGCCGCGGAGCCAGCTGGCCATGTCGGCGTCGGTTTTGGCCAAGTTCACGGCGTTCTCCAGGGAACTGAGGCCGGTGTTGGACCGCCACGCGGCCCCCCACAGCCCCACCGTCAGCGCCAGCGCCGCGGCGACCGGCCAACCGACACGGGCCAGGTCCTTCCAGGGAACGCCGCCGCCCGGACGCACCGCCGCGGACAAGTCGCCCCGGGCGCTGAGGGCCCCGGCGTCTTCGAGGCCGGCGGCGGCCCCGCAGGCCAGCAGCACGGCGGCGAGCGGCCCGGGCGACACCGCGGCGCCGACCGACCACACCACCGCCGTCCCGCCCGCTGACCCGCCGTCGGGCGGGGCGGACGCCGCGAAGTCGACCCCGGCCGGGGCCGGGTGCGGGCCGACCGCCAGGTCCGGTCGCGGGTCAAGTTCGGCGCTCAACCGGCTCGTCACCGCGGCGCCGCCGGTCACGTAGGTCCGCATTTCTGCGGCGTGGCCGGTCGCCGCGTTGTCGGCGGCGTCGGCGTCCGCGAAGAACTGGGCGCCGCCCGGCTGGCCGCGCAACTGGTTCGCCACGTAACGGCGGATGCGCTTCTGGTGGCGGAGCAGCGCCTCGTCGCCCAACGCGCCGGCGGCGGTGGCCTCGTCGACGTCGGCGGCGGTGCGACTGCCGACCGGGCGATAGTCCAGCAGCAAACGCCCACGGTGGGCGACGGCGACGTCCAGCCGGTCGCCCTCGGCCGCCAACAGCAGCACCGGACGATCGCCGTCCAGGCCCCGCGCATGCAGACCGGCGGACAGCACGGCCAGCGTATGCTCAATCCGCCCCGCCCGCAGGCCGGCGTCGCTCAGCACACGCAAGACGTCCGCCGCGACCTGGCGGGGCGCCACCGTCACCCGCACGCGGCGGGTTTTGGCGTCCAGACGCTCTTCGGCCGTCACGCACGTCTTCTCTCCCCGGCCCAGGCCCAGATAGCGCCCGGCCCGGTCCGCCAGGGCGGCGGCCTCGCGGCCGGCCTCCTCGTTCGTGACGGTCAGCACCCGCGTCACGCAGAGCGAGCCCCCCAGCGCCACGTCGACCGGCGCCCCGGACAACGAGTGGCCCGCCGAACCCAGAGCGGCCGTCGCCGCGGCGAAGGCTTCCGCCAGCACCTCGCGGGTGTAGCCGGGCTCGGTCGGTCCGCAGCCGGGCGGCCACGGGCGAAACCGACAGACGGTCCGGGAACCGGCGGTGAACCGTTCGAACCCCGCGGGGCCGTAGAACTTCGCGTCCTTCCGGTGCGGGTCCGCATGTTCGGACGAGGCGGGAGCGCCGCCGGCGGGAGCGGCTCCGTCGCGGATCGTCACCGCCAGCGACAGCCCGTTGGCGGACAGTTCCAGCCCCAGCGTCCGCCGGGCGCCGGAGCGACGATCGCGGCGGCGGCGTTCCACCGGCACGGTCGGCGGCTTCGGACCGCCCTTGCGGCGGTCCTGATTCGCCAGGAGAGCGCGTCGTTCCGCCCGCGCCCGCAACCCCGCGAACGCCCCCAGACCCGGCGCATCCGGAGCCGATGCAGCCGCAGCGTCCGGCAGCCCGGCGCCCGGAGCCGTGGCGGGAGCGTCCGACGGGACCGTGGCGTCCGGCGCGGAAGCGAAGTCCAGCGGGGAAGCGGCGTCCGCGGGGGCGGCGGGAATGATCGGTTCGTTCATCATCCGCCCTGCTTCACGGTGGCGGTGAGCACCCGGGAGACGTTGCCGTCCGGCCGGACCACCGTGCCGACGGCGCGAACCTCGACGGTCCCGTCCGGCCCGTCCGCGGCGGTGACGGAGTACTGGCTGACGCGAACCCCCATAAATCCGTAGACGGTCGCGTCCGGCGGGAAGGGCACGTCCGAGTGACCGGCCCGCCACGTGATGTCGGCTTCCAGTTCGCTCAGCCCGCGATGAAGCCCGGCCTCGGCGACGTAGCGGGCCACTTCAGCGTCGCGAGTGTTGCCGGCGGCGTGAATCCGCAGCCGGGACGCGTCCATCAGAGCGACAGTCAGCAGCGCCGCCAGGCTCGCGACAATCAGGGCCAACAACAACGCCGCCCCCCGACGGGCCGACGGACGGGCGCCCGGACGGGACCGGAGACGGGGCAGCGGCGGGACGGGGGGGCGGCGCACGCATTAGGCGTCGGCAGCCCGCTTACCACCGCCGCACCCAGACGCGTCCGCGAACGGTTCTGCCGGCGTTCACGTCGCGCGGCAAAGCGACCGTGAGGACGATATCGATCATCTGGGCCTCGGCCGGATCGGTCGTCGCGGTCACGCCGTCGGATTGATAGAACGTCGTGGCGAAGCCGGTCGTGCCTTCGACGAGAATCCGTCCCGTCCCGTCGCGCGAGTCGTATAAATACACCGCCCCGTCGCCGGGATTACGCTCGAACCGCAGCGTATGCCCCTCCGGCGCCAGCACGGTGAACTGGCCGTTCGCCGCCCCGATCTGCGCGACCGCATCCGCGGAGCGGCAGCGCCGGGTGATAAATCGCAGGCCCCCGTCCGCCGCCCGCAGCGCGTCCGTCTCCCCATTGAGTTGTTCCCACGAAGTCCCCACCCCCCGGACGACCAGGTGCAACGACGCCGCCATGCCGGCCGTCAACGCCCCAGCCAACACCAGTTCCAAGAGGGTCAGCCCGGCCCGCCTCAGACGCCGCGTCGGGGCGCGGAGCACGCCGCCCCGGCAGGTCGGCGGACAGATCCCGAGAATCACGTGACGGCTCATGAGCCCGCATGACTTTCGTAGGAGGCCATCCGCGCCACGGCGGACGCCAATAACACCTGGGGCTCAGTCGAGTCGACGACGGAGTCCCCGTCCTCGTCGTACCAGACGAACGCTCCCACTGTCGCCAGCCGCCCCGGCACTCCGCCGTAGGCGGCGGAATCGCTGGTGAGTTCGAGCGCTTTCATCCCGGGATAGCCGGGCACGGCGATCGGCAGGACGGTCGCAATGCCTACGCGCCCGTCCCAATCCGCGGCGGTCCGAGCCATCCCTAATTCCACGAGGTCGCTCGCCACCGTCAAGCAGCGTTCCTGCCGATCCAGCCGATCGGCCGCCTGCACGGCCTCGCGGGTCATCCGCAGCGCCGGCGCCAAAGCGATCGCCAGCACGATCGACGCCGCGACCACCTCCAGCAACGTCGTCCCGGAGCGTCGCCGCATCGACGAACGACGGGGAGCGAGCGTGGAACGCACGGACGGGGCCTGTTTTGGGGACGGCGGAGCGAAAGAAGCACGACGGCTGCGATCCCCCGGGCGCCAGTCGCCCCGGGCGTGACGGCCCCGGGCGTGATGGCCCCGGCGCGCCGAGCCCGTCAGGGGACTTCGGCCACACGCATGCGGGAGGTCGCCGGGGTCAGCTCAATTCGCCACTGGCGTGCGTCGCCGACGAAATCGATCGTCGCTCCGGGTGTGCTGGCCATCCCCTCAAAATCGAACAGCAACTCCGACTGGGCGCAGGTGACCTCAATTCCCTCCGGCGTGGGGAGGGGGGCGTCGGTATCGATCAGCATGGGGCCGGATCGCTCCACGGGCACGAACGCCGTGATGCGGCCGCCGCTCTCGACGAACCGCAGTCCGCTGTCGGTCCCCGTCAGGATCGCGCGGCGTTTGGCCGCGTGCAGCAGCCCGGCGACGGTCTCCGCCTGGGTGCGGACCGTGACGTCCGCGAAGAACCCGTTGGAGCGGCTCGCCGCGACCGCGGCGAAGACGCCCATCAGCGTGACCACGGCCACCAGTTCCAACAGCGTCACGCCCCGCCGCGACCGGGCGCCCCGCCGCAGCGGACCAAGCTGCCGACCACGCCCCGGGGGGCAATGTCGGCGGCGGGGGGCGGGAAGCGTCATACCAGCGTTGAGGGCGGGAGGGCGCGAAGACTCGTCCCCGCGTTCGGGCCGCCCGGCGGCCGCTCGACCGCGGACCTCGATCAGTCCGTGAGGGTGATCTTGCCGGTCGCGGAGTCGTAGGCCTGTGACTTCGCCCCCGAGGCGTTGGTGTAGTACTGCCAGCTCGGATCCGAGTGCAGGTAGCCGTCGGTCACCAGTTCCGCGTAGTTGGTCGGGAACGCCCCGTCTTCGAAGTAATGCCGCTCGACGGCGGAGCGCAGTTCCGCGGCGGTCTGCTGGTCCGCCTTCATTTTCGCGGTGTTGCTGGAGGAGCTGATTCGCGGAATCACGACGGCGGCGATGATCCCCAGGATCGTCACCACCGCGATCAGCTCCAGCAGCGAAAAACCTTTGCGGCGAAGGGCGCCGGGGGAACCGGCGGCGGCCCGCGCCTGACCGCGGTCCGTCCGGCCCGTGAGGGAGCGGGTCATTGTGAAGTCCTGAAAGGATGTATGGAGGGGGAAACGCCGGGAGATCGGCCCTCGGGGCGATCCGCGGCAGCGCCGGTCTTGCATGACCGACAGTTCAACCTAGAACACGCTGGGCGAGGGCGCCGGGACGTTTTCCGCCTCGCCTGCGGTTTTCCGAAGGTCTGGGCCGAATTGAAGGCCCCCCGCTTCGCGCGCCGACCGTTCACGCCTTAATTGCGATCGTCCGATCGTCGTCGCACCGACGCCGTCCTACGAGTCGACGCCTCGCATCCGCCCGATTAATGCGCGTGCGGGACCGTCTTTCCCGTCGCCGCGTCGAACGTATAGGCCGTGCCGTCCACGGGGCAGACCGGCAACCCCTCCGGCAGCGAGGCCCCCAGATCCGAGAGATTCGTCTGCGGCCAAGCTCCCGTATTGCGGCGGTGCAGGGCGGCATGGACGTCGAGCGTCTCGCGGCAGCGTTCGCAACTCCTGACGTCCACGCCCCGAGCCGCGACGCCCAGGCGCGGTACGACCACCGCGGCGACAATTCCCAGCAGGGTCAGGGCGGCGGTCAATTCCAACAGCGAAAGGCCCCGCCGCGGAGGGCCGGGGTCCGCCAAGCCGGGGTCGCCCAAACGACGGGGGGGAGCGGGGGGGAACGACACGGCGATCCTTCTTCAGAGGGGGGGAAATGAAGCGAGAGGCCCCGGCCCGCGCCGCGGGGGGGCTCAGTGCATCTGGCCGATCAGGTCGAACATCGGCAGATAAACCGCCATCAGGATGCCGCCGATCGCCGCGGCGAGGGTGACGGTCAGCACCGGCTCGATCGTGCCCAGCAGCGCCGCGGTGGTGCGTTCGACGTCGCTCCGCAGATGCGTGCGGATCTGGGCGGTGACCGGCCCGAGCCGTCCGGTCCGCTCGCCCACGATCACTAATTGCCGCACGATCGGCGGAAACAGCCCGCCCTCAACGTCCAGCGCGGCGCTGAAGCGTTCGCCCCGCCGCACCGCCGCGTGCAGCCGCCGGATCTGTCCCCGCACGTGCCGGTTGGAGACGGCCTCGGAGGCGGGAATGAGCGCGTCCGCCAGGGTGAAGCCGCTCTCCATCAGGTTGCCCAGCACGTCCATGAATTGCAGGACGGCGATGCTGCGAAACCAACCGCCGAGCCCCGGCAGCCGCACGCAGGCCCGGTCGATGGCCTGGCGGCTCGTCGGCTCTCTCCAGGCCCAGACCGCCCCGCCGATCGCCGCCGCGATGCCGCCAAGAATCAATAAATAGTGGGAGGACGCCGTTTCGCCGACCGCGACCAGCACGCGCGTGATCAGCGGCAGGGTGGCGCCGCTTTCGTCGTACATGTCCTGAAACGTGGGGATGACGCACAGAATCATAAACGTCACCGCCCCGATCCCCGCGACGGTGACGAGCAGGGGGTAGCTGAGCTTTTTGATCAGGAACGCCTTGAGGTTCGCGCCCTGCTCCAACTGTCGGGTGACGCGATCCAGGCTGTCCGGCAGGGTGCCGGCGCGTTCGCCGACGCGTAATTGATGAACCAGCAGCGGCGGGAACGATTCCGGAAACGGCGCCAGCGACGTCGACAGCGTGCTGCCCGTCGCCACGGATTCGCCCACCTTCTCGAAAATGCGGGCGTATTTGCGGTTCGCGGGATCCTCCCGCAGCGTCGCGATCGCGCCCGGCAGACCCACGCCGTTGCGGATCATGGTGCACAGGTTCCGCAGAATCCCGACCAGGTCCTTCCGCTTGACGACGATCCCGGAGCCGCCGCCGATCTGGATTTCCTGAAGTTTTCGGAGAACTCCGAGAACCCCCGTCGGGGTGATGGCGGCGGACATAGTTTCAGGCGGAAGGGAGAAGGCGGAGGGCGGGCGGCGAAGAAAGGTCGAACAATGAACTCAGCGGAGGCCTCGGGGAGGGGGATAAACGCGGAGCGGGCCGTCCGACCGCCGCCTCCGTCCCGCCGCCCGGACGTTCAACCGGCGAGTTTGAAGTACACTTCCTCCACGGTGGTCACGCCGGCCCGAGCCTGTCGCAGGCCGCCGACGGCGAGTTCGATCATGCCGTCTTCCGCGGCGAGCTCCCGGAGTTTGCTGGCCGGGAGACCGGCCTCGATCGCCCGCTCCAGGGCGGGCGTGACGGTCATAATCTCATAGATCGGCACGCGGCCGGCGTAGCCGGTGCCGTGGCACCGCTCGCACCCCGAGCCTTCGTAATACAACGCGTCCGGGTCGGCCTCGGCGGGGCGTTGCCGGCCGGCGAACAGCAGGTCGATCAGTTTGCGGTTCGAGGCCCGCCGGTCCGCCGATTGCTCGGTGCGGCAGTGCGGGCAGATGCGGCGCAGCAGGCGCTGGCCGATGCTGGCGATCAGCGAGCCGGCGATCTTAAACTGGTCCAGCCCCAGGTCCGCCAGGCGGGCGACGGTGCCGACCGCGTCGTTGGTGTGCAGCGTGGAGATGAGCAGGTGGCCGGTGAGGGCCGCCTGCACCGCGGCGGTCGCCGTTTCCCGGTCGCGGATCTCGCCGACGAGAATGACGTCCGGGTCCTGTCGCATCAGGTATTTCAACCCGTTGGCGAAGCCCATGCCGAAGTCGTTGTTCGCCTGCACCTGATTGACGCCGGGCAGGCGGAACTCCACCGGGTCCTCGATGGTGGAGATATTCCGCTGGTCGGCGTCGATGCTGCACAGCATCGAATACATGGTGGTCGTTTTGCCGGAGCCCGTCGGGCCGGTCATCACGACCATCCCGTGCGGTTTATCGAGCAACTGACGGACGCGGGCGACCTGATCGTCCGGCATGCCGAGGGCGTCGAAGCTGAAGGTCCGGCCGGTTTCGTCCAGCACCCGCATCACGACCTTTTCGCCGCCGACGGTGGGGATGGAGCTGACGCGGAAGCTCGCCCGGGAGTCCCCGTCGACCAGCGTGAGCGTGCCGTCCTGCGGGCGGCGCTGCTCGGCGGTGTCCATATCCGCCATGACCTTAATTCGGCCGACGACCGCCTCCTCGCTGTGCCCGGGGACGGTCATAATCTCCTGCAATTGACCGTCCACCCGGTAGCGCACGCGCATCTGCGGATCGTGGGGCTCCAGGTGAATGTCGCTCGCCCCGGAGTGCACCGCGCCCATCAGGATCGACCGCACCAGCCGCACGACGGGGGCGTCCGGGTCTTCGTCGGTTTTCATCGCCGACGGGGCCGCGGCGCCGGTCCGCAGCTCCTCAAAGCGAATATCCACCGCCGTCTGCCGGGCCGCGACGCGTTCGTCGAAGGCCCGGTCCAGTACGGCGGTCAATTCGTCCGCCATGCAGATCACCGGGTCCACCCGATAACCGGTGAGCAATTCGACCTCGCTGATCGCCTCCATATCGTCCGGGGCGGCCATGGCGAGCGTCACGCGGTCGCCGTCGACCGCGACCGGGGCGACCTCACGGCCGCGGGCGAAGGTTTCCGGCAACAGGCGGGGCAGTTGGGGGTGGATCTGCGTCGCCGTCAGCGAGCGGAACGGGACCTCGAACTGCTCCGCGAACGCTTCGCCCAACTGATCCCGGGAGACGAGGCCGCGGCCCAGCAGCAGGGTGCCCAGCCGGCCGCGGCCGCCCCGCTGGTCGGCGAGGGCGCGCGCGAGCGCGTCGGCGTCGATCCAGCCGCGTTCCTGCAGAATGTCGCCGAGGCGGCGGGCCATATCAGTGCGTCCGTTCGGGGTGAGGCGGGAAAAGCGCCGGCGCCCGGGGGAAGGGCGGGCGGCGTCGGAATTAAGGGCCGATCGCCGACTTCAGCAGACGGGCGACCTTGGATTCGAGCACCAGCGGGTCGTAGGGGTGGATCAGGAAGTCGGCCACGCCGGCGGCGTAGGCCTCTTCGACGAGCCCCTGCGGGGTGTCCGCGGCGAGGCCGAGAACCGGCAGCCCCGCGGTGGCGTCCTCCGACGCGAGCCGCTCCACGATCCGCAGCCCGGCGCCGTCCGGCAGGTCGAGGTCGATCAACACGCCGTCGACGGCCGCGTCCGCCGCGACGACCGGCGCCGCGGCGGGGTCGTCCGGCAGCGGCGTCACCGTATACCCCAATAATTCTAATCGACGCACGGTCACCGCCCGCAGCACCGGGTCGCCCAGCAGCACGCCCACCGCCCCCGCCCCGGCGGTCCCCCCACGGGAGGGGGCGGCGGATCTCGGAGCGGCGGCGGGCGAGGCGGCGGCGATGGGGGAGGTCCGGAAAGCGGCGGAGCGGGGGACACGGTCCGGCGGTGGGCCGGGACGTCGAACCCTACAACACGCCGCGGAGAGAGCAAAAAACTCTGCGGGCGAAGCAATTCGCGGCTCTCACGGTCGTCAGAACCCGCCCCGCCGACACCCACCGCACAGTTCCCCCCGCAGACCGCGCGGGGCGGCGAGGTCACGACCGCCCGCTCAGCCGGAGCGGGGCAGAGTGACGGGGGGCGTCGGTTGTTCGCGCCCCTCAACTGCCCCTTTTCCCTGGCCGTCGATCGTGCCCCGCTCGTTCCGCACGCTGCCGCTCGGCCCGCTGGGCGCCTTCGCCGTCGCCGCCCTGAGCGGCTGCGGCGGCGCGGAACTGGCGGCGACGGAGGACCCGCAGGCGCCCCCCCCGGCGGCGCCCGTCGCGGCGCCGTCCGATCCGGCGCCCGCGCCGATCGCCGCCGCGAGCGCCGCTCCCCCCGCGGCGGCGCCCCGGGTCGCCGCCGCGCCCCTGCCGCCGGAGCCGCCGGCGGACTGGGATTTCTTCGGCCCTCCGGTCGATCCGGTTGCGGCGGATCAGGCCGGCCCCCGCACGGAGCACCTGCACCTGCGCGGATTCTGGGACGTGGACGGCCGGCGGATCGCTCAGTTGTGGGCGGGACGATCCGACGGGACGGGACAGATGCTGTTGCTCGCCGCCGGGGAGAGCGGCGCCGGCGTCACCGTCGTGGAGCTGGGCGAGGACACAGCGACCATCGAGCACCCCGAACGGGTCGTGCTGACGATGAACCCGAACCGAGATCGGTCGGCTGCGGCCCGGCCGGGAACGGTTCAGACGGGAACGTCCGGGCCGGCGGTCGGGTGGCCGTCGACGCCCGTCGCGGCGCCGCGGTCCCGTTCCCGCCCGGAGTCCGCGGCGAGCTACCGTCCGCCGCCGCCGCCCCCGCGGCCGTCCGCCGACCGCCTGGGGCGCGACCATGCTGATTGATCGCGTCATGCCTCGTCTCGTCCTCCCGCTCGCCGCGGCGGCGTTGCTCGCGCTGTCCGTCCCGGCGGGAGCCACGAATTATTACGTCCGCACGAGCGGGAACGACAACCCGGCCGATCCCTCATCCGGGGGCAAGTCGGCGTCGAAGGCCTACCGCACGATGCAGCGGGCGGCGAACGTCGCCGTCGCGGGGGACACGGTCTACGTGGGGGCGGGCACCTACAGCGAATCCGTCATCGGAATGTCGGACGGCACCTCCGCGGCGCCGCTGACCTGGATCGCCGATACGTCGGGCGTCCACACCGGAGACGCCGGGCCCGTCCGGGTTCGCCCGGCGAACGGCGGATCGTTCGCCGTCCGCCTGATGGACGAGAACTACATTCAGTTCCACGGCTTCGCCTTCAACTCGAATCCGAACGCCGCCGGCGCGGACGGCGTGCTGATTCAGAACTCGCACAATCTGCTCTTCAACGGCTGCACGTTCCACGGGTTCGCCGCCGGCGTGAACGCTTCGAACGGCGCGTTCAACGTCTCGAACGGCACGTTCTCGAGCTGCCGCTCCGCGGTCAAGGCGATCGCGGGGAGCGCGGTCGGCATGAGCGACTGCAACGTCGTCGTGCCGGTCGACGGCTCCTACTCGAGCGGGATCGATTCCCGCGCGTCCGCGTTGAAGGTCTTACGGTGCACCATCACCGGGGGCACCCACGGCATCTATCACGTCAACGGGACCGGGTGCTCGGTGACCGATTCCACCGTCTCGGGGGCGACCTCGACCGGGCTGTGGATCGAAGGGGGGACGAAGGTCGTGGACGGCTGCGAGATCGTCGGCGGCCAGTACGGCCTGTACCTGCCGAAATCCGCCGGCTCGGACCCGGACGTGCGCAACTCGGTGATCCGCGACGGCGTGGTGGGGATCTACGCCGGCTGGCAGTATCTGATACTCCGCGACCTGACGTTCTCGGGACATTCCGACGCCGCGATCCGCGTCGAGACATCCATCCCCGCCTTCGTGCTGGGATCAGAAGACACGATCTCCGTCACCAACTGTCGCTACGGCGTGGCCTGGAACGGAAATCCGTCCGTCGCCCAGAGCCTCACGGTCCTGTTGCAGAACTGGACCGATAACGTGGACCACTTCTACGCGCGAGACGTCGAAACGGTCATCGCACGCGACCTCACCCTGTCCAACGCTCACGCGGGTCTGCTGGTCGTCGACGGGGCTCAGGTCACCGTGACCGGCTGCACCTTCGCGGACAGCGTCCCTACCGGCTCCTGGAGGGACGAGGCGGCGGTTTACGCTCAGGCGGCGACGGTCACGGTCACGGACTGCACGATCGACCGGTGGTCGTTCGGGGTGCACCTGATCGGGGCGACGACCCTCGATCTCCAGCGGCTGACCGTCCGCGACAGCAGTCACTACGCGATCTGCCTTCAGGACGCCGTCTGGAACTGGGAGGCGGCCGACGCGATTGTGCTCACGGACAACTGGACCGGCGTCTACGCGAAAGATTGCCAAGTGACGATCGACGGCGGCGCCCCGGGCGTCACCGTCGACGGGGCCGTCGGGACCGGCCGAGGTCTTTATTCCATCGGGGGGTCCGCCGTTTGGCGGAACGTCCACGTGACCGACAGCTCCGTCGGCTTCCTGTCCGAGCACACCCGGGGCGCGCTGCTGGACCAATGCTCCGCGACCGGCTGCACCACCCAGGCGCTCAAGGTCATCCGGGATCCGTCAGACCCGGCCGTCGTCGCCGCCACGGTGACGAACTTCGCCGCCACGGACTGCGCGAACGGCGTGATCTACAACCGTGGGGCCGGGACGGCGGACGGCGTCGGCCAGATCGAACTGCGGGACCTGTCGATCACGCGGTCCGTCACGCTGGACGGGAACGGGTACGCCGTCGGCCCGACCGGGGCGGGTCTCACGCTGAACGACTGCCCGCTGGTCGAGGCGCTGCACACCGGGCTGACCGTCTCCGGCCACGAGACGGGCCTGTACGTGGCCGGGGCCGATCTTGCCGTCGGCGCCGCGACGGCCCTGAACGTTTCCGCCTGCGGCAGCGCCCTAATGTGCGCCGGCGGAGCCGTCACCATCTCGAACTGGGACGTCTCCGGGAACTGGACCGCCCTGTACGCGTTGCCGGCCGGCCGGCCGGTGACCGTGACGGACAGCGCCCTGAGCGCTCGCGACTACGCCGTTTACATCCCGGACGCCGGCGACCTGACCGTCGCCCGCTGCGCCGTCGTCACGCGCGACGGGGCCGGGTTCGACGTCGCGACGACCCGCACCTCGGCCTACGCCTTCGTCGACTGCACCGTCGCCGCTGGCGGGGACGGATTTCTCTTGGACGTGGGCGCCGGTTCCGGGTCGATCACGCTGGAGCGGTGCACCGTGACGAACGCCGGCGACGACGGATTCAGTCTGCTGGCCCCCACCGTCACGGCAACGGATTGCACGGTGACCGCGGCGGTCGGCGACGGCTTTCAATGTCGGGGCGGCGCCGGCCTGCTCACCCGGTGCATCGTCCTCGACTGCGGCGGCGCCGCGGCGGCGGCGACGGGCACCGCCGCCCTGACCGCGGACAATCTGCTCGGCGTGGGCGCCACGGGACTCTACGTCGACGGCGCCGCCGCCTCGCTCCTGGCCCGATACGTCACCGTCGCGAGCGCCGCCGTCGCCGCCCATGCGACCAACGGCGGCGCGTTGACGGTCGTGAACGGCGTGTTGAGCAGCGGTTCGATCGCGGCCAGGGCCGACGCCGGCGGCTCGGTGATCCTCGATTATGCCTTGCTGGACGCCCCGACCCCCTACGACGGCGTCGCCGCCGGCGCCAACGACCTCCTCCGACCGCCGCTCTTCGAGGACGCCGCGGCCGGCGATTACCGCCCCGCGAAGGGTTCGCCGATGATCAACGCCGGGAAAAATCTGAGCGGCGTCGTCGACGACGATCTCCGAAACTTCGTCCGCCCCTCGTTCAACGGTTATGAACTCGGGGCGTACGAGAGCGAATTCCCGGCCGGCGGCGTGCGAATCCTGAAGTGGCGGGAAGTCGCCCAGTAAGACGCCGGCCTCACGCCGCGGCCGATCGGCCTCAGTCCACGTCGTATTCGCTGGCCAGCTTCTCGAAGTCGGCCACGTTGCCCTCGGACAGGCCGCCGTCGCGGATGATCTCGGTCGCGGCCTCTTTATTGGCGGTCAGGTCCCGCGCCCGGGCGCTGATGCGGCCGCTGGCGTCGTAGCTGTAGGTGACCTCCACCGGGCTGCCCTTTTTCATGTCCGGCGGCAGGCCGACGATGCGGAAGTCGCCGATCAGCGTGCAGGCGGCGGGGTCGCGGGCCTCGCCCTCGAGCACCTCCACGTGCACCGTCTTCTGATTATCGCTGGTCGTTTTGAACCGCTGCGTCTTGCTGGCGGGAATTGAGGTGTTGCGGGGGATCATGACGTGATTCATCCGCGACCCTTTCTTCTCCGGGTCGGCGACCTTGATGCCCAGGCTGTGGCTGTTCACGTCCACCTGCTTGACGCGTTCCAGCCGCTTGCGGAGGGCCTCCGCCATCTTGCCGCCGCCGCCGTGTTTGGCCTGCAGAATGGCGGCGTGAATCGCGGCGCCCTCGGCCACGGCCCGCTCCGGCATCAGGCTGCGGGAGGGCTCCTGCCGGGTGATCTCCTTCAAGGTTTTCTCGACGATCGGCATATAGGTCGACCCGCCGATCAGCACGACCTCGTCCAGTTGGGCCGGGTCCACGCCGGACTGCTGCAGGACCAGTTCGGTCGTGTCGCGGGTCCGCTGCATCAGGTCCGCGGTCATCCGCTCGAAGTCCGAGCGGGTGAGCTGCACCGTCAGCGTTTTGCCCTTGTAATAGACGCTGACCGGCGCCCGGTCGTTTTTGGACAGTTTGCGTTTGGCGTCTTCGCACTCCTGGAAGAACGCCCGCAGGCCCTCGGGGTCCTGGCGGGGGTCGTCGCCGTATTTGCGGGTGAACTGCTCCGCGAGGTGCTCGACCAGCCGGTTCGACCAGTCCAGCCCGCCGAGCATCACGTCGCCGTCGGTGGCCAGCACGCGGAAGGTCGTGGAGGTGAACCGGACCACCGTGACGTCGAACGTCCCGCCGCCGAGGTCGTACACCAGGATGGTCGTCTCCCCGCCGCCGGTGTCGGTGCGGCCCAGATCGCCCTTGTTCCAGGCGTAGGCCAGCGTGGCCGCGGTGGGCTCGTTAATGATGTCCACGACGTTCAGCCCGGCGACCTGCCCGGCGTCCTGCGTGGCCTTCCGGCGGACGTCGTTGAAGTAATAGGGCACCGTGACGACGGCGTTCGCCACCGGGCCGATGCGAACCTCCGCGTCCTGCTTCAGCTTTTTGAGGATCAGGGCGCTAATGAACTCCGGCGTGAGCTTCTTGCCCTGATAAACGACGTAATAATCTTTGTTGCCCATCTGCCGTTTGACGGCTTCGACGACGTTCTCCGGCTTCTCCAGAGCGATGCGTTCGAAGCTGGGGCCGACCATCACGCGGCCGCCCTCGCCCAACAGCACCACGCTGGGGGTGATGGGGCGGTCGTCGCCGTTGTTGATGATGACCGGCTCGCCCTCGTCGTTGAGGTGGGCGATGGCGCTGTAGGTCGTGCCGAGGTCGATGCCGACCGTTTCGCCGTCGAGGAACTTCATGGCGGACAGGTTCAGAGAGGTCGTTCGATCAAACGGCCCGGTCCGTCGGCGTGAACGAAAACGCCGGACCGGGCGGGGCGGAGCAGGGGATCGCCGATCTTCCGCCCGCTGTCGGGCCGCCGCAACCGCCGCGGGCGCGTTCGCCCCGCCGACGGCGGCGTTCGACGGGGCGCAACCGGTGAATCCGGCCCGGTCGTCCCGGCGCAGCGGCGAACCCGGCCGAAAAGCGCTCGCTTCTCGGTCGGGCCGCCGGGCCCCCTCTTCGGGGAGGACCGGTCGCCGTGGGTTCTGCGTCACGCGTTGCGTTCGCCGCCCCGCCCGACAGGTCGTCGGCCCGGCCGGTGTGCGCCGGGGCTGGGGAAGGGAAGGTGGGATACGGGCGTCCGGCGACGATTCGCCGGGCCTCGGAAACGGCCCGCCCGCCGTGCCCGGGGCCGGTCGAAGCGAACTTCGAGGGCTCTCCCGAGGGAAGGCGGGGCGGGTTCGGCGTCCGTGCCGACGGGCGGGGGGCGGGTCGCGTCGCCCGGTCGCGAGCCGGGCGAACGCGGGGGCGAATCGGGCTCGGCCTCCGTCACCAACGTCGGCCGTCCGTTTCGCCCCGCGAGGAGTCCGACCGCCGCCCGCCTCGATGCGGGCGGCGTGTCGTCGAACCCCTCACCCTACGCGGGTTGGGGACCGATTTTGCCGCAACTCACGATCGGGAAATGGACTTACGAAAACGAACCGCCGCCGGCCCGCCCCGGGCGCGGGCGGCGGATTGACGCGACCGGGGTGCGAGGGCACCGTGTCGGCGGAGGATCTCGCGGATGTTCGCCGCCCCGCTGCCGCCGACCCCCGGCCGGCCGACGCCGCCGTCGCACGCCCGGGTCGCGGAGCGGCGGGCGGCCGAGGTCGGCCCGCCGGTGAGACGGGTTGCGGAGCGACGTGGCCGGGCCGCCCCCGGACCGGGTCGCTCACGCACCAGAGCAAGCCGCGTCGCTCGCCCGGGGCCGGCCGACTCCCGTCGAACGGCTGTCCCGCACGGTTCGCCGGCCGACCCCGGCCACCCGCGCGAAGTCGCGGAGTCGGCGTTTTCGGCAATGGAAAATCAATCGCCGCGACTCGGTTATCGCAGCTGTTAGGTCGCTATGCCCACCGAAGAACAAAAGGAGCGTGCGAATGCCATTGAGCGACACATATTCTTCGCCGCCCTCGGCCTTGGATTTGTCGCATTCATTCTTCAATTGATCACAAAGGACGAGAGGCTCAGTGCCCGCATCTTTGTGACAGGGTTTTGGCTCGCGTTCGCCGTCGGCAACTTCACCACGTTTTACACGGGTCGACTGAGATGGAAGAACGGCCCCACATTCACGCGGGAGAGTTCGCCGATCTTGTTTTACGGATCGGCTCTGTCGTTCTGCATCGGCACGATGAGCATTGCGACGTTTCTGTTATGGACGGCCTACACAAGCAAGTGACGACGCGGCCTAACAATCGCATGCACCCGAAGCGAGCGATCACCCACGCGTTCCGGCACAGCTTCGCGAGGCACCTGATCGAAGCCGGCTACGACATCCGCACCGTGCAGGAACTTCTTGGGCACAAGGACGTTCGGACGACGATGGTGTACACGCACGTCCTGAACCGGGGCGGGCGCGGCGTCGTCAGCCCGGCCGACTTCGACCTCCCCGAGCCCGACTCCGTGCAAGATAACGTGCGAGCGTGATCTTGCAGAGTGCCGGAGAAACACTAGTTATCCGCCAGATGCACAGCGTGAATTCTGAAATCGAAACTTGGATCCAATCGACGCAGTTCGATGCGGATGGATACTTCACTCCAACCGGTTTTGATCGAACAGAAACGCTGTATGAAACGCCGGTCGAATGGTCTTTCGTACTTGCCTTGATCGATGGCACTGGCAAGGCCGCGTCTTTTTCTGATGGCACCGGTCGCTCTCAGTATCAGCAATTGATTTCTGCCGTTCGATCCGCCACTAACAATCAACAAGCGTACTGGTTCTACGGATACGACCCAGACAATGCCTTATCCGTGCTATCGTGGGTGCGTAAAAACAACTACGAATACGCCACGGAATGGAATCTCAACAACTTCGAGACTTCACCCGCGCCCGAAGGCGGCGTATCGTGGCTTGGCCTTGTTGCGTCAAACAAACAGTGGATGCTTCTACTCGAACACAATCCATGCAATGAGTTCAAAATCACTTTCCATGGGACGGATGAGCTCTGCGCATTGGTCACCCATCTGTTAAACTGCGGATAACAAAAAAATGCACCCGAGTCGCGAAGTCGGGCGTTTTGACAATGGAATATCGCTCGTCGCGACCGGGTGATTTTGGACGTTATCCCGCATTGGCCACCACTTGTTCCATCTGCGGCACCAACAACTTCCGCGCCACGCGGCCGTTCGACCACGCGCTCTACTGCGCGTCCTGCCGGATCATCTTTTGTGAGCCGTGTGCAGGTCGCAAGCAACTGGACGACGGGATTGTGGGGCTGTGTTGTCCACGATGCGGGACGCTGTCGATTCAGTCCGCAGACTTGGAGTTAGCCGAGGATGCGGGATAACGGCATTCCGTTATGCGGCGGGCACCCGAGGCCGACCGCGGCCGCGGTCACTCCCGGCCGAACAGGCGGTCCAGACCGCGGCCGATTTCGCGGGTCGCCTTCTCCTCCAGGCGCCCCCGCTCCCGCTCGACGGCGGTGTCGACCGCCCCGCGGGCGGCGGCTTCGGCCAGGCGGGCGGCGTCGATCCGGGGGGCGTCGATGGTCCCGCCGATCGGCACCGTCGCCCGCCGGCCGCCCAGGTCTCCGCCCAGCGGGATCTCCGCCCGCAGGTCCAGGGCCCCGTCCAGCCCGACCGAGCCGCTGGTCGTCACCTCCACCGACCCGCTGCGGGCGATGAGGTTCTGGTGGAAGACCCGCCCGCCGGAGAGCCGGAAGGGCGTCGACTGGGCCGGCAGCCGCACGCGGACGTCCTGCAAATCGCCGCCGACCGAGCCGCGGAGCAGGGCGCTGGCGCCGCGGACCGCCCCCAGCAGGCCGTCGGCGACCGGGCCGGCGGTGAAATCGGCCCGCTCCACGACCAACCGCCCGCCGGCCCCCGCCCGCCGCAGGTCGCCGGCGAGCAGGTCCGACAGCGGGGCGGCGGCGCCGTCGAGGTCCACGTCGAACGCCCCGTCCGCCTGCACGGAGCCCGCCGCCAGCGGGCTCACCAGACCCAACCACCCGCGGGTCGCCTCCGGCGTGAACCGCACGCCGGACAGAATGCGCCCCGCCGGCAACCGCACCGCGGCCTCGCGGCCGGTGAAGTCGACCGTCGGGGTGGTCTGCAGCCGGCCGATCGACGAGCGCGACGCCCCCCCGGCCGCGTCGCCGCCGGACAGCGGCACGAGCGGCCAATCGACGCCGTCGATCCGCGCCCGCCCGCCGTCCAGCGTGGCGACCAGCACGCCCGGACCGAAGGAGAACCCGCCCCCGCGGAGTTCGTCCCAACCCAGCCCCGCCCGGCCGGACAGCTCCGAAAGCGACCCCAGCGGTCCGCGGAGCGTGAACGGCCGATCGCTCCGGCCCGTCAGCGTCGCTCCGGCCTCCGCCGTCCCCAGCCGCGGCCCCAGCGTCGCCCAGTCCACGGCGAGCCGCCCGGACAGGTCCGCCCGCATCGCCCCGGACAGGTCCTGCACCACGCCGCCGGCCGTCAGCGACGCCCCGCCCGCCGTGACCGCGAGCGGCCCCAGGTGCAACGCATCGCCGGCGTCCGCCGCGCCGGCGTCGTAACGCACCGACCCGGCGAGGGTCGCCGTCGGCTCCCGCCACGCCACGGACCAGGCGGCGACCGGGGCGGACCGCGGGTCCGGCGGGGTGAGGATCGAGAGATCGGTGAAGGCGACGGTCCCGGTGAACCCGGCTCCCGCGAAGCCCGCGGGGCCGAACTCCGCCGTGCCGGCGCCGTCCGCGGTGAAGCGCCCCTCCGGCCGCACGGAGGCGGCGTCGGCGGCGGGGAACCAGGCCCAGAACCGGGCCGCGTCGCCGCGGGCGGTCAGATCCGCCGTCAGGGCCGGGGTCGCGGCGGAGTCGAACCGCACCCGCTCCGCCTGCAGGGAGAGGGCGTCGCCGACCCACTGGAACGCTCCGGCGAAGGTCCCGGCGGCGGGATCGAGCGTGCCGCGGGCCTCCAGCGTCGCCACGGATTCCCGCAGCCGCAGGCCGGGGACGTCGACGATCAGCCGCCGCAACTCCGCCTTCCCCTCCTCCACCGCCCACCCCGCACCCGCCGGCAGCAGCGTCGCGGACGCCCGCAGACCGCCCGCCGCGGAGTCAACCGGAAAGTCAACGAGCGTCGCAACGCGATTCCTGAGCGTTGCCAACTCCCCGTCGAGAGTCAGCGAGAGTTCGCCGGAGTCCCGCGGAGTAATCGACAGCACGTCGGACCCGGATTCCGCCTTCGCTCCGGCGAAGGTCGTCGCCCAGCGCCCGGCGTCGTCGCGGACGAGGTCGACGCCGACCTTCACCGTCACCTCTTCCTCCCGCACCGAACCGCCGGCGGGGGGGAGGAAGCGAATCTCCCGCCCCACCGCCCCGGCCCGGACGGCGAAGCGGTTCGCGGCGGTGCGGCGAATCCGGAGGGTGCCGTCCGCCGCCCCGGCCCAGCGTCCGCCGAGGTCGAGCAGCCGACCGAACGTGCGGTCGAACGCGGCGAGATCGACCGCGACCTCCGCCGTCAGATCCTCCACGGCCCCCCGACCGACCGCGCTGAGGCCGTCCGCCCGGGCGGCGAGGCGTTCGATCGTCACCGCCCCCACGCCCTCCCGCACGGCCTCCAATTGAGCGGAGATCGGCCCCTCCGGGGCGATCCGCTCGCCCCCCGGCAGCGCGGCCCGTAGGTTCTCCAACTCGCCGGAGGCGGCGAACCGGCGGGCGCCGGGCGCGTCGCCCGCGGCGGTCGTCAGGGAGAGGTTGAGGGAGCCGCTCTCGACCGTCGCCCCCTCGGTCAGCCCCAGCACGCCGGGCAGTTGGGCGGCCAGCGCGGCGACGTCGATGCGACCCGACAGGCGGCGATCCCCGTCCAGCAGGGTCGCCGGATCGGCCGGCAGGGCGGTCGGCAGCGGGCCGTCGGCGGAGAGTTCGCCCAGATCGGAGACGAACCGCAGTCGCGTCGCCCGCACGCCCGCCCCGGCGTCATCAAACCGGCCGGACAGCCCGCCGGCGAGGTGGGCGGAGGCCAGCCGCAGCCGGTCGCCCACAGACCAATCGGCCCGGCGGGCGGTGACGCGATCGCCCAGCAGGCGCCCCTCGGCGGTCCAGCCCTGCGCGTCGAGGTCGCCGCTCAGATCGGCGGACAGCGCCCCGTCCAGCGCCCAGGCGACGGCGTCCTCCGCGGCGAATCGCGTCTGCAACGGGACGGCCGCGGTGAGGGGCAGACCGTCCACCCGCAACGCCCAGCGGTTCGAACCCTGAACCTTCGCCGCCGGGTCGTTCGTCACGGGGCCGTTCGCAGCCGCGGCGTTCATCTTCGCCGCGACCGTGCCGGACCGCTCGCCGTCGCCCCAGGTTCCGGCCAGCTCCGCCCGGTCCGGCAGCGCGACCCCCGCCGGCCGCCGGACCGTGCCGGAGAGGACCCGCCCCTCCAGCCGCCGGCCGCTCAGGTCGAGAACCGTCATGGAACCGTCCTTTACCGTCACGGCGAACCCGGGGGGCGTCTGGGAGCTCTCGCCGTCCAGCAGCGGGGCGAGGGCGTCCTCCAAATCGCTGCCGCCGGGCCGCACGCGGACGCGGAGGTCCGGCTCCTCCAGCGTGATCGTGCCGTAATCCACCGGCTTGGCGCCGGGAAACAGGGCGGCCGAGAGCAGGGCGTGCAGCGGGCGCTCGGTGCGGATCGCCTCGACGCGCAGCAGCGGCTCGCCAGCCCGGCCGGCGTCGCCGCGGGCGGTCATGGTGACGTCCCGCAGCGTGGCGGGGGCGAGCCAGGAGAGTTCCGCCCGGCCGACGGTCACGTCGGCGTTCAGCCCGGGAAAAATGCGGTGCGCGACGGTGTGTCGCAGGCCGGAGCGGGCCACGAACGCCGGGGCGAACCACAGCCCCGCGGCCAGCACCGCCGCCCCCACCGCCGCCAGCCGTCCCCACCGGACCGCCCCCTTGGGTGGGCGGGCCGGGGCGGGTTCGACGGCGGGATCGGGTTCGGTCGGCACGGAGCGAGTCCGGTTGCGAGGACCGGTTGCAGGGACCGGGGACGGGGTCGTCTCCCGGGCGCATCGACCATTTTCAGGCCGGCGGATCGTGAAAACCCGGCGACTTGCGCGTGAAGACCGGACCTCCCGCCGGAGGGGCCTGTTGCCGGGGGTCTGCGGCCCCGATAGGGTGACTGCGACCCGAACGGCCCGAAACTTGCCCCGCGCACGGACGATTCGGTCTCCTGACGGTTGGGGCGCCCGCTCCGCGGACGCTGCAGCCCCGGCGACCGTTTTCTCCTGCGAGCGCTTCGGCGGCGAACTTTTCGGCGACGTGGCGGTCTGACTCGTGAGTGCTTCTCCCCGTCCCGGTCGGCTCCGGCCGACGAACGAAAGAGCTTCCCGATGACCGCCGTCGCGGCCCTCTCCCGCCCCACCCTCGTCCTGAACCGGAACTGGCAGCCGGTCGGGGTGGCGAATGTGGCGCGCGCTCTGGTTCTGCTTTGGAACGACTCCGCCCGCGTGGTCGACCCCTCCGACTACCAGCTTTACAGCTGGGACGATTGGAGCCGCAAGAAGCCCGAAGACGGCGAGCCCGTCGTCAAGACGGTCCGGTTCGAATTAAAGGCGCCGGAGGTCATCGCCCTGACGACCTACGACAAACTGCACCGGCGCACCGTCCCTTTCACCCGACGGAACTTATTTCGCCGGGACCGGCACGCCTGCCAGTACTGCGGCGTGCAGCCGGGCGGGAATGAATTGACGATCGACCACGTGCAGCCCCGCAGCCGCGGCGGCGCCACGAGTTGGGACAACTGCGTGCTGGCCTGCGTGCGCTGCAACCATCGCAAGGCCGACCGCACCCCCGCCGAGGCCCGCATGACCCTCCCCCGGGAACCCAAACGGCCCGCGTGGAACCCGGTTTACAGCGCCCGCAACGTGCGGGTCGAAAGCTGGGAGCGGTTCCTCTCCGAAGCTTATTGGAACGTGGAACTGCTGGGGCCCTGAGCCATTTTGTCGCAACGTGAATTGAGAACGCCCCGGTCCCGCTCGCGGGGCCGGGGCGTTTATTTCGTTCATACGGAAAGATTCGCGGCACGAACGGCGGAGGCGCGAAGGTTCTGCGTGCCACGCACGCCCCTCACATCTTGACCGCCTCGCCGGTCTCCGCGGCCTTGTAGATGGCGGTCATGATCCGCACGTCGCGGAGCCCCTCGGCGCCGGGGGTTTTCGGGTCGCGGTTCTCGCGGACGGCGGTCGCCATCTCGTCCAGCATCGCGGCGAATTGATTCGCCTGCGGGATTTCCACGTCGCGGGTTTTGTCGCCGGACTGGATCTTCAGATTGCGAATGTAGTAGTCCGTCGCCGGGTCGAGCGTCACCTCGCCCTCGGCGCCTTGGACGTGGATGCGTTTATTGCCCGCCACCCGATAACTGGAAGTGCACGAGGCGACGGCGCCGGAGGGGAAGGTCATCTGCCACTCCACGCCCTCCTCCACGGTCACCTGCGGCCGATCGGAGCGGGGCAGGTAGCGGGCGGTGGTCTCCGTCGGCTCCTCGCCGAGCAGATAGCGAGCGCCGTTCACGGAATAAATGCCGATGTCGTACAGCGATCCGCCGCAGGCCAATTCTTTTTTCGCCCGCCACTGATCGCGGGTGACTGCCAGATCCAGAATGCGGCCGTGGTCGGAAACGACGATCCTGGGGACGCCGATCTCACCGTCCGTCCCGTCGCCGCCGCGGACCGCCTTGATCGCTTCCAGATTATACGGGTCGAATTGTGCCCGGTAGCCGATCATCAATTTCTTGCCGGCCCGCTCGCCGGCGGCGATCATCGCTTCGCAGTCGGCAGGCGTGCCGGCCATCGGCTTTTCGCACAGCACGTGCTTGCCGGCGGCGAAGGCCCGCTCCGTCCATTCCCGATGGAAGGCGTTCGGCAGGATGATATAAACGACGTCCACCGCCGGGTCGTCGGCGATGCGGTCGAAATCGTCGTAGGAATAAACGTGTTCCTTCCCCAGCCCGTAGGCGGCGGCGACGCGGCCGGCCTTCTCCGCGTTGCCCGAGACGACCGCCGCCAGTTTGCAGCCGCGGGTGTTCGCCAGATTGGGGGCGATCTGGTTCAGGGCGTAGGCCCCCAGGCCGACGAGGGCGAAGCCGATCCGCTCCCCCGGCGGCAGGGGAAGGGGCTGGAGCAGGTCCGGCAGCGGGCGACCGGTCAGCTTGGCGGGGGGCAGGTCGACGGCGTCTTCAGACATGGGACGACGGGGGGCGGAGAGGGCGGACGGGATCGCGGCGGCGGCGAGGAGGCCGCCGGCGGCCTGACAGAAACGACGGCGGGTCGCGGGCATCGGCGGGCGGTTGGGCGAGGGGACGGCAGCAAATCGTGGCGCGGCGGACGCCGCGTGGGAGCGGGGGGCGGCCCGCCCGCCGCCGTCGGGGAACGCCCCGGCGGCGTTTGTCGTATCATCCGGGCGGACACGCCGTTCCGTTCGCCTACTGCAAGGTCGCTCCCATGCCCGTCCCGTTTCGCCCCGTCCCGCTGCTCGCCGCGGGCGCCGTCTTATTGAGCGTCGCCGGCGTCGCCGCGGCCGGAGAACCGCAGCCCGGAGCCGGATCGCAGCCGCCCGCGCTGCGGGTGATGAGCTTCAACCTGCGCTACGGCACCGCCCGCGACGGCGAGAACGCCTGGCCGCATCGGAAGGAATTCGTCGCGGAGACGATCAAAACCTTCTCCCCCGACGTGCTGGGCACGCAGGAGACGCTCGCCTTTCAGCGGGACGAATTATTGGAACGTCTGCCCGGTTACGCCGCCTTCGGCGTGGGCCGGGAGGACGGCACGGAAAAGGGCGAGATGACGACGCTCCTGTATCGCACCGACCGCCTGGAAAAGCTGGACGGCGGGCACTTCTGGCTCAGCGAAACGCCGGACGAAGTCGGCAGCCAGAGCTGGGACACCTCCCTGCCGCGGATGGCGTCCTGGCTGAAGCTCCGCGACCGGCGACCGGGCGGGGCGGGGGACTTCTGGGTCTTTAATACCCATTTCGATCACCGCGGCGCCCAGGCCCGGGCGGAGTCCGCGACGCTTATGCGGGCGAAGATCGCCGCGATCGCCGGCGACGGGCCGGCGATCGTCACCGGGGACTTCAACGCCGTGCCGGGGAGCCTGCCGTATAAGAACCTGTTCGGCGACCCCGCCGACGCCGCCGGGCAGAGGGTCACGCTGCGGGACAGCTACCGCGAACGGCGCCCCGACGGCGAACCGGGTCAGTCGGCCGGGACGGCCGGCGGATTTCGGCGGGAGGACCGCGGCGAGTCGCGGATCGACTGGATCGCCGTCACCCCGCACTGGGCGATCGTCGACGCCGCCATCGACCGCACCCACCGCGACGGCCGTACGCCCTCCGACCACGACCCCGTCACCGCCGTGCTGCTGCGGACCGCGGACGAATAAATGTCCCCGTGATGCGAGCCGGGGGCGTGATCGCGGACCCCGATAGAACGTCGCAAGAGCCCGGAGCGAAAGCTCCGGGCTCACGGCTCTAATTTATTTGTGATTTAGGAGGCGGCGGCCGTCAGCGGCGGGCGGACGACGACCGGGCGTTCCTCGACGCGGCGGGGCCGGGGGGTGGGTTCCCGGGGCGGCGGCACGTCCTCGTCCACGTCCGCATCCTCCTGTTCGCTCTTGCCTCCGAGCAGGCGGAAGAAGAACGCACGCAGGTCGCGGGTCAGGCTGAACAGTGTCGGGACCAGCACCAGGGTGAACAGCGTCGCCACGATCAGGCCGCCCAACACCACGCTGCCGAGCCCGCGATACAACTCGCTGCCGGCGCCGGGGAACAGAACCAGCGGCAACAGGCCGAGCACCGTCGTCATCGTCGTCATAAAAATGGGACGAATGCGGGTGCGGACGCTTTCGAGCAGGGCGGCGTCCGGCCCCATGCCTTCCTCGCGCATGTTGTTCAACGCCTGGTGGACGATCAGGATGGCATTATTGACCACCGTCCCGATCAGAATAAAGAACCCCAGCATCGTCAACACGTCCAGCGGCTGGGCGTAGACGAAGTTCAACGCCCGCAGGCCCAGCACGCCGCCCAGCGCCCCGGGGACGACGGTGCAGATAATCACCAACGGATAAATCCAGCTCTCGAACAGGCCGGCCATCAGCAGGTAGGTAATCAGCAGGGCCAGAGCGAGGTTTACCCAGAGGGCCTGCCAGGTTTGTTCCAGCTTGTCCGCGGTGCCGGCGAGATTAATCCGCATACCGGGGCCGAGGGCGTTCTGCTCGCGGAGCGGGGCGATGACCTCGTCGCGGATGCGTTCCATCGCGGTTTCCAGCGCCACCGACGGCGGGGGGGAAACCTCGATGGTGATGCTGCGGACCCGTTCGCGGTGGTTAACCTGCTCCGGGCCGCTGGTGAGCCGGACGTTCGCGAGCGCCTCCATCGGCACGAGCCGCCCCTCCGGGGTGGCGACGGGCAGCGTACGCAGGTCGTCGGCGCTGCCGGCGTAGCGGTCGATGCCGACGAGCGTGAGGTCGATCTTGTCCCCGCCGACGAAGTAGTCGCCGATGAACGCCCCGTCGATCAGGGCGTCGGCGGTGAAGCCGAGGTCCGCCGCCGACACCTGCATGTCCGCGGCCTGCAACAATTTCGGTTCGATATGCACCTCCGGGCTGGAGAGGTCCAGGCTGGGCACGGGGCGGACCTGGGCCTCCGGATATAAGCCCTTGGTCGCCCCGAGGATGCGGCCGCCGATGGCCACGAGCTCCTCTAATTCGGGGCCGGTGATCTCCACGTCGATGGTCCGCCCCGCCGTCAGGCCGCGTTCGAACAGGCTGGACTGCTTGGCGACGGTGAAGGTGCCCGGCAGCTTGGCGCCGACCTCCTGAACCAGCGGGACGAGTTCGCCCACGCGGGCCGGGTCGTCCGCCCGCAGGCCCATGAACACCTCCCGGCCACGGGCGACGAAGAAGAAGTCGCCGATAATGGGGTAGTCCAGCGCCGCCGCCTCCGGCGTGCCGGGCTGGGTGTTCCAATAGGGTTTGAGGTCCGCTTCGACCTGCTCGCCCATCTCCATCAGCTGGTCGAGGTTATAACCCGGCGGGGGCATGAGGATGCCGAACACGAGGTTCCGGTTGCCAGTGGGCAGGTATTCGACCTGCGGCACGAGGAACAGGCAGCTCGCGGAGACGCCGAACAGAACCACGACGGCGACCACCCGCCGCAGGAAGCCGCGTTGCAGCCAGGCGTTCACGCCGACGATGAGGTTCGTCAGACCGCCGCCGGCCCGCTCGATCGGCCCGGCGACGCCGCGGGAGATCCGGGCGCCGTAAGAGTTATGCGCCGCCGCGGCGGCGCGCCGCTGGTCCCGTTTGCGGTTGCCGAACAACCGGGCGGAGGCCGTCGGGATGAGCGTCATCGACACGACCAGCGACAGCGCCACGGCCCCGCTGATCGCCAGGGCGATGTCGCGGAACAACTGCCCGGCCTCCTCCTGAATGAACACGATCGGCAGGAACACCGCGACGGTCGTCAGCGTGGAGGAAAGCACCGCCCCCCAGACCTCCTGGGTGCCCCGCACGGCGGCGGTCGTCGGGGGTTCGCCCAGTTCGTCATAGCGGCGATAAATGTTCTCCAGCACGACGACCGCGTTGTCGACCAGCATGCCCACGGCGAACGCCAGCCCCGCGAGGCTGACGACGTTCAGCGAGCGCCCCAGCGCGTCCAGCAGTAAAAAGGTGCCGACGATGCTGGTCGGGATCGCCAGCCCGACCACCAGCGCCCCGCGGGCGAACCAGAATCCGGCCCCGACGATGATCGCCAGCGTGAGGACGAAGTACCACGGCGAGAACGTCGCCGCGGCCAGCCCGGTCAGGGCGATCAGCGGGGTGACGAGCAGCGCCCGCACGCCGAGATGCAGGAACAGCATCAGGACGATCATCGTCAGCGCCCCGCCGATCACGATGTTCTGCTGAACGAGTTCGACGGCGGAATAAATATAGTCCGTCTCGTCGTAGACCTGCGTGAGTTGCAGACCGCGTTCCTTGAGGATGCCGTCGTTCAACTCGGCGACGACGCCCCGCAGGCCGTCCATCACGTCCAGCACGTTCGCCCCGGTCTCCCGCTGGGCGTTGACGGCGATGCTCGATTCGCCGAACCGCCGCACCAGGCCGTCCGGCTTTTTAAAGCCCAGTTTCACTTCCGCCACGTCGCGGACGTAAACCGGCGCCCCGTCGACCACCGCGAGCGGCTGGTCGGCCACCTGCTGGGGGGAGCGGAACTGCCCCAGCGTGCGGACGACGTAGCGGCGCTTGCCCTCCCAGAAGTCGCCGGCGGAGACGTCCGCGTTCTGCCCCTGGAGGACCCGCCGCACGTCCGGCAGCGTCAGCCGGCGGGCGGCGAGCTTCTGCGGGTCGACGATCACCTGCAATTCGTCCTCCAGCCCGCCCCGCACGTTCGCCTGCGAGACGCCGGAGACCCGCTCCAGCCGGGCTTCAATTTCGTCCTCGGCGAACCGCTTGAGTTCGGAGACGTTCAATTCCGGCGGGGGCATGAGGGGCCGCACCGCCTCGTGTTTTTCGGCGAGCAGCCGGAGCCGGAGCATCGCCAGCCCCTCGTTGTGGGCCTTGCGGACCTGCGCCAGCCCCTCGGCCAACTCGGGATGGTCCGCCTCCAGCGCGTCCAGTTCCTCCGGCAACGGCATCCGGGAGCCGAGGATGAACCAGGCGATCGGGCGGTCGGAGGAGTTCGCGGTGCTGATGACCGGCTTGTCGGCGTCCCGGGGATACTGCGGGACCTGTTCCAAACGGCCGATCACGTCGACGACGGCCCGGTCCATCTTCGTGCCGACGCGGAACTCCATCGTGATCCGGGCGCTGGAGTCGGTGCTCTCGGAGGTGAGCTTGGTGACGTTCTCCACGCTCTTTAATTGCTCCTCCTGCTCGACGACGATCTCCCGCTCGATCTCCTGAGGGCTGGCGCCTGGCCAGCGGGTCTCGACGGTGATCGTGGGCGTCTGCACCTCCGGGGTGAGCTGCATCGGCATTCGGGCCAGGGCCACGAGGCCGAACATCATCGTCAGCAGCACCCCGACCGCGACTTTGACGGGGTTGGAAACGAGCGCCGCGATGAAGTTCATTGCTGTGTCCAAAAGGCCCCCGCGGGACCGGCGTCGAGGATCAAAGAGAGGCGGCCCCGCCCCGCCGGCCGTTCTCGCCGGGCGTGGCGGGCAAGCGGATCGAGCTTAGGCGCCGTCGCGGGGGGGGCGGGGCGTCCAGCGGACAGTCGGGTTGCCGGTCCGCGGGGGGATGATGCGTTCGTTGCCGCGAACGATCACCAGGTCCGTCTCGGACAGGTCGCCGATCACCTGAATCGCGTCGCCCTGGGCGACGCCCAGCCGGACGGGCACGGCCCGGGCCTCGCCCTGGCGCTCGCCGCCGGATTCGGAGCCGCTCACGCCGGCCTGGGCGATCGCCCAGACCACCGGCTGCGGGCCGCCGAGCACCAGCGCGTCCTTCGGCACCAGCAGGGCGTCCGTCTCGGCGCCGGTCGGCAGCACGACCCGGGCCAGCATGCCGGACTTCATCATCGGGCCGTCCTCCCCGATCACGTTCTCCACCCTCACCCGGACCGGAAAGGTGCGGGTGCGGGAGTCGCCCTGCGGCACCACGGAGGAGACCGCCCCCACGAAGGTCCGATCCGGCAGCGACGGGACCTCCACCCGGGCGGAAATGCCGGGGCGGATGAAGGGGACGTATTCCTCCAGCACGAACGCTTCGACTTCCACCTCGTCCAGCGCGGCGACCGCGGCGACCGGGTCGCCGCTGTTGACCCACTGGCCCTCCTCGGTGTGCTCCGCGATGACGTAGCCGGCGAACCGGGACTGAATGCGGTACTTCTTGATCTGATCCTGAAGCTTCTCGACGGTCGCCTCCTGCAGCGCGACCCGGGCCCGGGCCTGGGCGATCCGCTCCGGCCGCGGGCCGGCCTGGGCGAGTTCGAGGGCGGCGAGCGCTTCCTGATAGGTCTGCTCCGCCTCGATCTGCGCGGCGGCGGCTTCGTCCACGTCGTCCCGCGTCATCGCGGAGCTGCGGTCGTACAGTAATTCCACCCGCCGGCGGCGGGTCTCCAGGAACTTCCGCGTGGCGTCGGCGGAGGTCGCCCGGGCCTGCGCCTGACGCAGCTCCTCCGGCCGGGTGCCGTTCTCCAACTCGGCCAGCTCCTGCCGGGACAGGTCGAGTTGAGCCTCGGCCGCCTTCAGTTCGAGATCAATCGTGCCGGTCAGCACCTGGGCCAACGTGTCGCCGGCCTCCACGCGGTCGCCCCGCTCGACGGGGAAATCCACGATCCGACCGTCCACGGCGCTGCCGACGGTCGCCAACTTCAGCGGCATCACCGTGCCGACGAACTCTCGGCCCGAGGCGACCTGCGCCTGCCGGACCGGGGCGACGTCCACCAGCGTGGCGGGCGGCGCCGCGGACTGGGCGAAGGCCGAAGGTACGACGCCGACGGTCAGCAGCAGGACGGCCGGGAGCAGCCGGACAGCCGGGAAGGGGGCGGCGATTGGCACGGGTCGGGCGTGGCGGGCGGGCGGGGGCGCTCCGACAGCGACGCGGCGCGTCGGCGTGACAGGGCGGCGGGGCGACGCGCGGCGCCGGGCGGGGGGCGATCTGAACGCCCCGCGTCCGGCACGGTCCATTGAACGATGCACAGAGGCGAACGATCAACTCACGAACATGCGACACAGGCATTGTCCGCCCCAAGCGGCGCCTGTCCAGATCCCGGGCCCATTCACTCGGTCGGTGGCGGGTCGCAGTCGTCCAGCGCCAGCAGGGCGAACGCGGTCGCCAAACTCGGATCGCCCTCCATCCAACGCTCGTTGTCGTTCACCCAGCTGCCGTTCGGCTTCTGCAGGGCGAACAGGCGGGCAGCCAGGTTGCCCCGCCAGTCGTGGGCGGTCCCGGACTCGTCCGTGAGCCGCTCGACCTCGGCCACGTCCAACGCCTTGCCGAACAATTGGTAATAGTAATACAACCCGGCGTCGCCCATCCCGGGGTTCTGCTGCACGGTGTAGTTCTTGCCGATCCAGTCGATCGCGGCCCTCACCCGCAGATCGTCCTTGTTCAGCCCGGCGTAGACCATGCTCTTCAAGCCGGCGTAGGTCATGCTGCCGTAGCTCCGCAGGCCGCCCTGGGGGGTGCGGCCGGCGGGGGAGACCTCCGCGACGGGGTTATAGAAGAAGCCGCCGTCGTTCACCGCGGAGGCGGTCTCGCTCTGGTTGTATTCCGACTCCAGGTTCTGGCAGCGGGAGACGAACGTCAGCGCCTTTTGAATGGCCGGGTCGTCCTCCCCGGCGCCGGCGGCCCGCAACGCCTCGATCAGGTAGGCGGTGTTGGACAGGTCCGGCCGCCCGCCGCCGGGGCCGTAGGCGACGCCGCCGTAGGCCACGTCGCCGGACTCCACGCCGTCGTCCTCGTCGAACTGCATCCCGCGGAGAAAGCCCTCCGCCTTCTTGACGATCGGGGCGTACTTCTCCGCGTCCGCGCCCGACAGCACGACCACGGCGACCGACGTTTCATAGCCGGAGATACGGCTGTTCGGGGTCGAGATGCGGCCGTCCTCCCGGGCGGCGCCGGCGATCTTCGCCAGCCCGGCGGCGACGGCAGGGTCGTCCTTCGGCAGCCCGGCGGACATCAGCGCCTGCGTGGCCAACGCCGTGACGCCGATCGAATCCGGCGAGGACCAGCTGCCGTCGTCGGCCTGCGTGGTCTTGAGGAACGCCGCCCCCTTCTGGCGGGCGGCGGCCAGCGCCGCCGGGTCCGGACCGAGTTTCTGCGACGCCTCCTGGGCGACGGCGAGCGGCGGCGCCGTCAGGGCGAGGGCCATGAGGAAAGACGTGAGCTTCATCGGGGGAGTCTCCAGGGGAACCGACAACGGAACTCAATGCGTCGCGCCGGCCCGGCCGGGGCCAGGGACGCCGCGAGAATCCGGCTTTCCCCCGCATGTCGGGCCCGCCGATTCCGGCGCCGCCTAGTCGAGGCCCTCCGTTTCCAGGCCGTCGAGCGTGCGCAGCCGCAACGCCTCCAGCCGCTCGTCCAGCTCGGAGAGGTCGGCGCCGACCCGGGCGGCGGCGGCCCGGTGGAAGAGGAGGAACTCCGCCCAGTCGAACCAGGACAGGGACGGCATGCCGTCCGCCCGGTCCGCGGCCTCGGCGAGGTAGTCCTCCATCACCCGCTCCGAGGCGGCGAAGGCGGCGCGGGTCTGCTCGCTGCGGCCGCGGGCGCTGTGGGCCAGCGCCAGCAGCGGGGCGACGATGCCGTGCCCCCGCCAGCCGCGGCTCGCCCCGGCCTGCTCCAGACGTTCGATCGCCCGCTCCGGGTTGCCGGCCCGCAGGTGGGCCCAGCCGGCGATGTACAGCTTCACGCCCCGCGGGATGCGGCCGCGGTCGGTGAAGTCGACGGCGGCCTCCGTCGGCGGGGGGGCTTCCACCAGTCGCTCCGCGGCGGCGGCGAGGGCGGCGGCCTCCCGTTGCGACAGCGGCCCCGCCAGCCGGCCGCGGAGTTCCGTCTGTTCGTAGATGCCCCCGCTCGGCCCCTCGCTGGCGGCCATCGCCTCGGCGATCGCCCGGTACTCCGCGTGGCGGCCGGTGAGGACGAACAGCTGCGGCACCCCCAGGAACTCCGCCCCCGTCGCCGGCGCCCCCAGCGTGCGGGCTTGGGCGAAGTCGGCGGCGGCCCGGTCCCACAGCCCCAGCCGGGCGAAGAAGGCGCCGCGTTCCGCCCAGACCGCGAAGTACCGCGGCTGCACGCGGGCGGCCTGATCGTAGGTCCGCAGCGCCGCCGCCCGGTCGCCGGCCTCCGCCAGCGCCCGGGCCTTGCCCAGCAGTTCGGTCGCCTGGCGGAGCCGTTCGGTGAACCCCTCCAGTTCGTCCCGACTCCGGCCGGCCTCCGCCTCGGCGACGCGGGCCTGGGCGAGGGCGGCCCGGGCGACGGTCGCCTGCCAGACGCTCACCCCCGTGCCGACGATCAGCGCCGCCGCCACGACCGCCGCCGTCGTCAACGCGACCGCGTGCCGCCGGGCGAACTTGGAGAACCGGTACCACTTCGACGGCGGCCGGGCCTCGACCGGCAGGCCCTCCACGAACCGGGTCACATCGTCCGCCAGGGCGATCGCCGTGGGGTAGCGGCGGCCGCGGTCCTTCTCCAGCGCCTTCATCACGACCCAGTCCAGGTCGCCGCGAAGCGCGGAGGTCAGCCGGGTCGGTTCCAGCCGGCGGTTCCGGGCGACGGTCGTCGCCTCGTCGGCCCGCAGCGTTCCGAGCCGGCTGCTGGGGGAGGGCGGCTCCTCCTCGAGCAGGATGCGGCGGAACTCGATCAGCCCCGCCTCCCGCAAGGTGTCCCCGGCGAAGGGCGTCGCGCCGGTCAGCAGTTCGTACAGCAGCACGCCCAGCGAGTAGACGTCGCTGCGGGTGTCGATCTCGCCGCTGGTCATCTCCGCCTGCTCCGGGCTCATGTAGGCGGGGGTGCCCATCATCGCCTTGAAACCGGTGTAGATCGTGCGGTCCGTCAGCCGGTCCGTCGGGTCCGGGTTGACCGCCTTCACGATGCCGAAGTCGATCACCTTCGGCAGTGGTCGGCCGTCCTGCTGGGTGACGAGCACGTTGGACGGCTTGAGGTCCCGGTGCACGATCCCCTTCTGGTGGGCGTGCTGAACCGCCTGACAGATGGCGACGAACAGGTCCAGCCGGCCCCGCAGATCGAGCCGGCGGCAGTCGCAGAACTCCGTCAGCGAGACGCCGCGGACCAGTTCCATGGCGAAGTAGGGCAGGCCGTCGTCGGTCACGCCGGCGTCGAACACCCGGGCGATGTTGGGGTGATCCATCATCGCCAGCGCCTGGCGCTCCGCCTCGAAGCGGGCGGCGATCTCGCCGGTCAACATGCCGGGCCGGATCACCTTCAGCGCCACCCGCCGCCGGACCGGCCGCAGCTGGTCGGCGACGAAGACCAACCCGAAGCCGCCCTCGCCGATCTTCTCCCGCAGCCGGTACGGGCCGACCGCCTCGCCGACGCCCCGTTCCCGGGGAATCAGCGCCGCCTCGCCCCGCGGCCGCTCGCCCAGTTCCTCGCGGAGCTGCGCCACGATCGACGCCGGGGGCAGCGCCGGGTCCGCCGCGGGGCGATCCCACAGGCAGTCGTCGCGGTCGTGTTCGCGGAGCAGGCGAAGCACGGCCTCGCGGAGTTCGACCTCCTCGCCGCAGGCGGCCGCGACGAAGGCGGCCCGCTCCTCCGGCGTGTCGAGTTCGACCGCCTCCAGAAAGAGGGAGCGCTCGCGGGCGAACTGCCGCCGGGACGACGGCGGATCGACGGCCGCGGGCGGCTTCACGGGGTCGGCTGTCGGGGGCGGGGCAGGGGAACGAGGCGCCGCCGATGCGGGCGACCCCCATGCGACGCGCCCGACCGGGACGGGTCAAGGGTCGCCCCGCCGGCTCACTGCGGATCGAAGGCGTCAGGGCCGAGTTCGCGGCCGAGCCAGGCCCGGGCGAAGCTCCAGTGCCGCTTCACCGTCCGCGGCGACACGCCCATCGCGACGGCGGTATCCTCGACGCTCAGCCCGGCGAAGTACCGCAGCTTGACCAGTTCGGCCAGATCCGGGTCCTCGGCGGCGAGCTTCTGCAGGGCGGCGTCCATGTCCAGCAGGCGGTCGGCGTCGTCCGGTTCGACGGGCACCTCGCCCAGTTCCCGCCGCTGCCGGTCGCCGCCCCGCTTCAGGCTGCGGCGGCGGCGGGCGCTCTCGATGAGAATCCGCCGCATCGCCTCCGCGGCGGCGGCGAAGAAGTGCCCGCGGCCGTCCCAGCCCGAGCGGCCGGCGTCCGGGGCGTCGCCCGAATCGATCGGGCCGACCAGCCGCAGGTAGGCCTCGTGCACCAGCGCCGTCGGCTGGAGGGTGTGCCCGGCGACCTCGGACCGCATCCGGCTTTCCGCGAGCCGCCGCAGTTCGGCGTAGACCAGCGGCAACAGGTCCGCGGACGCCGCCGCGTCCCCCGACTCGATCCGTTGCAGCACGGCCGTCACGTCCGACACCCGCGTCCTCGTCTCTCGCACCAGAAACCACGTCCCCCGCGACGCCGAGGAGCGAGGAACCGTATCCCCGCCCGGCCGGCCCCGCAACGGCCGCCCCGCCGAGCGGAGCGCCGGTCAGCCCGTCCGCTTCGGCTTCGGCGGGCCGTGGTGCATCCCGTCAGCGGACGCCTGGTCGGCGAGCCACCGCCGCACCGCCTCGGCGGCGATGCGCAGGCATTCGGTCCGCTGGCCGGGACGGAGGCCCCCGCCGCCCGGCTCGTCCTCCAGCATGGTGCTTTCCTTATCGCCGAGGTCGGTGATCAGGTCGGAGAGGTCCGGCTCCCCGCGGCGGCGGACCCCGCCGGATCGGGCGGGTGAAGGCGGCATCGTCAGTTTTTGGAACAGGGAGCGACGGGGGCGGAGGGAGTGGGGGACGACCTGATGCACGGCCGTCGAGAAGGGCGTGGTGCGATGCGCCGCCGAACGGTACGTTTCCATGCGTATCCAGAACCGGAGCGCAACCGGAACGCGGACGGGCGGCGCTCCCCCACCCCGATCCCCGAACGCTCGATGGTCGGACAGCACGGCCGGACCGACAGGGCCAAACAGCACGGCGGGACCGACAGGGCCGGACCCCGGGCCGACGTCACCGCGGGGCGCGTCGACGCGTCCATCCGCGTGGACGGGGCGCGGCTGCGGGCGTTGCGGAAGGCGGTCGGGCTCACGCAGCAGCGATTGGCGGAGAAGGCGGGCTACACGGAGCGGGCGGTCCGCAAGCTGGAATGCGGCGGGCCGGTGCGACGGGAAACGCTGGAGGACGTGCTCACGGCGCTCAGCGACGCCGGCGCCGCCGACGCCAGCCGCGGGGCGGGCGGGTTTCTCCTCGATTTGCCGCCGGACGAGTTGGCGCGGCGGATGCGGGAGTGGTGCCGCCGGGCGTTCGCCGGCCGCGACCTGTCGGTGGTGGACGAACTGATCGCCCCGGACATCGCCGGCCAAGCGGAGGGCGAGGCGTATCGCGGGCGGGAGGCGATCCGCGCCCGCTACGCCGGGCTGCACGCCGCCTTCGACCCGATCGAACTGTCGATCGACCGGCTGACCACGGACGGCCAGACCGTGGCGGTGCAGTGGACCGCGGAGGTGCGACACGTCGGCGAGTTCCACGGCGTACCCGCGCAGGGGCGTCGGGCGACGGTCTCCGGCTACTCCTGGGTCCGCTTTGAGAACGGGCTGATGGCGGAGTTCCGGGACCACTGGGACGTTCCGGCTCTGCTCCGCACGCTGGCGGGGGGGCGTCCGGTGACGCTCGGGGGGGCGCCGCCGGACGCCGCCGGGAGCGCGGACCGGGCGCAACGGGTCCGCGCCTGGTTCGAGCGGGCCTACAACGGCCGCGACCCCGACGCCGTGGACGAGTTCATGGCCGAGGACGTGACCCTCTTCGCCGAGGGGGAGACCCTCACCGGCCGCGACGCGGTCCGGGACCGCGTCGCCGCCGTGCTGGCCGGCTTCGATCCGCTGCGGCTCACCGTCGACCGGATCCTGTGCGACGGGGAAGAGGTCCTCGTTCACTGGTCGGTAATCAAAACGCACACCGGCCGGTTTCTGAACATCGAGCCCACCGGCCGGGTGGTCCGGGTGCGGGGCAGTTCCTGGGGTCGCTTCCGCGACGACGGCCTCATCGCGGAGGCCCGCGATCACTGGGACGTCGCCGACCTGATCCGCCAACTCACCGAAGACCCGCCGCCGAAAGTCTGAAGCCCCCATGCAAAACGCCCCGCCGGGCGAAAGCCCGGCGGGGCGAAGTCGGGACGACAAGATTCGAACTTGCGGCCTCCTGCTCCCAAAGCAGGCACTCTACCAGGCTGAGCTACGTCCCGGGACGCGGGGGGATCGTACCCCCGGACGCCGGACCCGTCGATCGGGTCGTCGGTTCGGGGTCAGCGGGCGTCCATCAGACCGATCGCCTCAGCGTCGAGCAGGCCGAACGTGGTGGGTTGACGGACGGCCGCCACGGCCGTCCCGATCCGGAGCGACCGGGCGACGGGCCGCGGTGGTCAGCAGACGGGGAACAGCACGCGGTCGTCCACAACAAAAAAGCTCCGGGGCGATCGGTGAGATCGCCCCGGAGCCCGTCTGTCAGCAGTGCAACCGCCCGCCGGGTCAGGCCGCCCGCAGGCGCTTGAGCAGGGCTTCGAAGGCGTCGTTGTCGGCGAAGCTCAGGCGGATTTGGCCGCTCTCCTTGCCCTTCAACACGATCTCGACGGGGCAGCCGAGCTGGTCCTTCAGGCCGTCGCGGACGCTTTCGAGGTGCGGCGTGAGGGCCTTGTCGTCCGCTTTCGGCGCGTCGGACTGTTCTGCCGCGTCGGCGTCGAACACCTTCAGGCCGGGCTCGGCGGGGGCGCCGGCGGTGGGGGCGTCCTCCAGCGACGGCATGTCGACGAACAGCTTCTCGCCCTCGGCCGGCGGCTCGTCGGCCGGTTGATCCGCGGCGGGGGCGATCGTGCCGGCGATCGCCTCGGGGCCGGCTTCGTCGTTCCAGTCGGTGTCGTCCACGTGCACCGGGGCGGTCAGGCCGGCGGCCTCGGCTTCGGCGACGGCGGTCTGCTTGTCCCGGTCGAAGGCTTGGTCGCGGCACATCTTCTCAGCGGCCCGCACGCTCAGGCCGCCGTCGATCACCAGCTCCAACGCGGCGACCTGATCGGCGCCGGAGAGCGCCAGCAACGCCCGGGCGTGGCCGGCGGAGATTTTGTCGGACCGCAGGGCCTCGGCGACGACCGGCTCCAGGTCGAGCAGCCGGAGCAGGTTGGAGACCGCCGGCCGGCTGATGGACAGGCTCTTGGCCAGCGCCTCGACCGTGCCGCCGAAGCGGTCCAGGTAGTCGCGGAACGCCTTCGCCTTCTCGAGCGGGTGCAGGTCCTTCCGCTTGATGTTCTCCTCGATCGCCGCCTCGCAGACCTGCTTGTCGTCGAGCTTCAGCACCCGGCAGGGGACGGTCTCCAGCCCGGCGCGCTTGGCGGCCATCAGGCGGCGTTCGCCGGCGATCAACTGGTATTCGCCGTTCACCTCCCGGACGAGCAACGGCTGGAGCACGCCGTGCCGGGTGATGCTCTCGGCGAGTTCCTTCAGCTCCGGCTCGGCGAAGTCCTGCCGGGGCTGGAAGGGGTTGCGTTCGATCAGCTCCACGCTGATGGCGCCGCCGTCGGCGTCCTTCGGCGGGGCTTCGACGGGGGTCGAAGCGGGTTCACGGTGGCTGCCCAACAGGGCGTTCAATCCGCGGCCGAGGCGACGACCGCCCTGCTGGCCCCCGTGGGGGGAGGAGCCCTGCGGGGCGTCGTCGGGGCGATGCAGCCGGGCGGGTTGAGCGGACATAACGGCAGAGATCCCGGAGGCGACGTGTGGAAGAGGCGTCGTTCCGTGCGCCCGATCGGCCGGCGGAGAGCCGGGCGGACCGGGGCGGAGCGAATGCGAAGACGTAGGGGTCGCATCGGTCGCCGGGGTCGCGCCGGTTCAGCCCGGGGGCCGGTCGTTCGGGCGCGGGGGTCTCGCGCGAAACGCCGGCGCCCCGGCCGGAGGCATGGCTCCGGCTTGGGCGGGGGTCTAGGATGCCGAACGTTCTTCGTTTCCCCGACTCCCGCTTTGCGCCCGATGGCCGACGCCGCCGCCAATCCGAACCTGCTTCTCCGCGAGGCGAACAAGCAGAAGGCCGCGGGCGATCTGGAGGGCGCCGTCGGCACGCTCGAACGGTTGGTCGAGCAGGTCCCGACGCACGTCGCCGCCCACGTCGCCCTCTCCACCTACCTCGAACGGCTGGGCCGCAAGGAGGAAGCGCTGGAGCACGCCAAGAAGGTGCCGGAACTCGAACCGAACGACGCCTTCAGCTACACGCACCTGTCGGTGATCTGTCAGCGGTGCGGGCTGATCCCGGAGGCCGAGGACGCGATGGCGAAGGCCCGCATGATCCAGATGCGCGGCTGAGCCGTGCCGGCGTTCCCGAGCGCTCCCGACCCGGGGCCGGCCCCGCCGACCGAGCCTCCGGACCGTCAGGGCCCCGGACCGCACGGCGGCCCGCACGGCGATCGCGAACCGCCCCCGCAGTGGGCGCTGCGGACGCTCGACCGGCTCGGCTGGCGCTGGTGGATGGTCACCGCGGCGCTGTTGCCGCTGGTCGCCGGCGGAACCGCCTTCGGGCTGAGCGTCGCCGGGATGGCGAACCTCGTCCGGTCCGGCCTGCCGCCGGCGGAGTTGCTCACGGCGGAGATCCCCCGAGCGATCACGCTCTGCCTCTGGCCCGGGATCGCGGCGTGCGGGTTGGTCGTGTACACGGCCCCCGCCTGGAGCGCCCGACCGTTCGCGGTCCTGTGCGCCGCAGCCGCCGCCGCCCTGACCCTGCGGGCCGGCGCCATCGATCTCACCATGACCCTGGAGGGCAGGGGCAAGGGGGCGGCGGGGTTCTACGACGTCTGGCCGCTGCCGGCGGCCCTCGGTCTGCTGGCCTTCATCCTCTGGCAGGAACACCGCCACGGCCGCCACACCGTGCGGGAAGAGGAAGCGAACGGCCCGACCCTCCGCGTCTGGACGCCGGACGAGTAGGCCCCCGTATCTCCCCTCTCCCTCGAGGGAGAGGGGCCGGGGGTGAGGGTGACGCACGGTTAAATCGTCTCCGCTCTCCGCGATGACGAACCCGACGACGGGAGAGCGGGCGGAGGTTGAGGGGCGATCGTGAGTCACCGCCCCCTCACCCCCGGCCCCTCTCCCCCAAAGGGGGGAGAGGGGAGGACGAACTTCAGCCCGCAACTGCCGCCTTCACCGCGGCGTCGTCCCAAGGCAGGCCCCAGCCGGGGGCGTCGGGGACGGGGACGGTGCCGTCCGTCACCTCGGGGCTGCGGACGTATTCCTGATACCGACCGAGGTTCGGGATCGTGGCCCGCACCATCGTGTCCGGGTACGCCGCCAGGCCGGCCCGCGGGGCGTGCGGGGTGAGGGGCAGCTTGGCGGAGTCGGCGATGCGGGCGACGGTCAGCAGCCGGATCGCCCCGCCGACGTAGTACAGGTCCGGCTGCATCGGCCGGAACAGCTCCGTCTCCGCGAACTGCCGCCAGCGGGTCATCATCGAATCCTGCTCCCCGCCGGCGAGGTCCAGTTTGATCCCCTTGGCCTCGAGCTGCTCATGGACGCGCAAGGTCGCCTCCACGTCCCGCCAGTCGCAGGGCTCCTCCAGGAAGCCGACGCGGTACCCGGCGAACCGCGTCGCGGCGCGCACCGCCTCGTCGGCGGTGTAGCTGCCGTTGGCGTCGAGCAGGATTTCCACGTCGTCCCCCCAGGTCTGCCGGGCGAGGGCGACCATCGCCACGTCGCGGGCGTTCTGCTCCGGCGTGGTGCGCATCCGGCCGCCGACCTTCAGCTTGACCGCCGTCGCCCCGGTTGCGGCGAGGTCCGCGGAGGCCTGCTCGACGGCCTGCTGCGGGGTCGTGTCCCGGTCGAACCGGGAGATGTACACGTTCAGCCGACGCCGCCGGCGCCGGTCGAGCAGGTCCGTACACCGCACCCCGGCCCGCCGGCCGAGCAGGTCCCAGACGGCCAACTCGCAGTGGGCGACGGCGTTCCAGAAGGGCATGCCGACGTATTTGTAATGCCGCTCCGAGACGTCGACGTGATCGATCCGCTCCGGCAGATCGCGGGCGTCGGTCCCGACGAAGTACGGCGCCGCGAGCCGGTCGAACAGCGAGCGGACGTCCGCCAGCTTGTCGTGCGCCGGCACGACGCCCACGCCGCCCTCGGCGTCCGTCACGCGGACCGCCGGCGTGCCGTCGAGCGCGACCACGTCGAACCGCGTCAGTTCGATCGGCTCGGCGAACCGCATCCGCAGGTCCGGCACGATCCCGCCGTGATTGGGATGGGCCGTCGCCCGCCCCGGCCACGCCGCGGCGGCCAGTCCCGCGGCCCCCGCGGCGAGGGCGGTGCGGCGGGTGAGACGAAAGGGCGACGACATGAACGACGGGCGGGGTGAGCGGAAGGGGCGAACCAGCTTAGCGTTCGCCCCACCCTTCCGTCTGACGCCAGACGCTCCGCAGCCCCCAGAGAGCGAACAGCAGCGCGAACAGCTGCGAGACGGCCAACAGCAGAACCAGAGCCTGCTCGAGTCCCACCCGCTCCATGGTGTGGTTGGAAGAGCCGGCGAGGAACATCAGCGCCACCCCGCAGGCCGGACCGATCGCCCCGCAGAGCCCGGCCGCAGTCAGCCAGCGGCGGCCGTCGATCGGCTCGCCCCGCCGGCGGACGCAGCCGCACAGCAGCAGGGTCCACGCCATCCCCAGCCCCACGACGGCGACGGCCATCAGAACGATCACGGCGTCGTTGCTCATTCTCCCGCCCCTCCCTCAGACGGTTCGACGAGCCGCCGGGAGGCCGCGACCAGCGCCGCCCGCGCCGCCAGGGCGACCAGCGCCAGCCCCGCCGGGAACAGGACGATGGCGTACGGGAGCGCCGCGTCGACCGCTTCCTGAATCGCCTCGAGCCACTCCGGTGTAGGCCTCGGTGCAGGCCTCCTCAGGAACAACTCCTGCCAGGCGATGACCGTCGCCACGCCGAGCAGGCACAGCGAGAACGGCGCCAGCAGCCCCGCGGCGGCGACCGCCAGCCGCCCGCCCGCCGTGCCCCGCCGCCACAGCCCGGCGCCGACGACCGCCAGCCAGCCGGGGATCGTGGCGAACCCCACCGCGAGCAGCGCCACCCCAACGACGATCGGGAGATCGTTCACCCGTCGCCCCCCCGACCGGTCGGCGGCGGAGCGAACGGGGCGTCCAGCGCATCGAGCCCGTCGCCGCCCCCCGGCGGGGGCGGGGCGGCGACCGCGGGGTCAGGGCCGTGACCGTCCGGGTCCTGCTCCGCGACCCGCCACGCCGCGACGAGCCCCCACAGCGCCAGTCCGGGGCAGACCACGATCCCCACCGGGATCGCCAGCAGGAACAGGAGGAAGGCCTCCGGCAGTTCGACCCGCCCGCCGGCCGCGGCGGCAATTCCCAACAGTCCGCCGCACGCTGTCACGGCGCCCATCGCCGCGCCGAATGCGGCGCCGAGCATCACCCGCCCCGTGCCGGCCGTCGCGTCGGGGCGGAGCGCCCGGGCCGGACCGCCGTCGCCAAAGTTCCGCCGAGCCGCCGCCCGGACGAACGCGAACGTCCACAGCCCCGCGATCGCGCCCCCCGCCAGAATAGTCGCCAGATACATCAGGAAGATCCAATCCTCAGTCACGGCGCCGCCCCGACTGCGGGCGCTTCGGCCGGGTTCCCGTCGGCGGGGTGAGCGGCCCGGCTCGCCACGGCGAGGTCGACAGCGGACCACGCCAGCCAAAGAGCCCGGACCAGCATGACGTGGGCGGCGACCCAGGTCGCCAGCAGCGTCACGATGATGGCGGTGACGAGGATCACGCCGCCCCCGCTCAGCGAGCCCCCGAGGAACGTGCCGGCGAGCGCCCAGAGGACGATCCCCACCGCCGCGACCACGTGCAGCGCGGCGGAGGCCAGCGCCCAGCCGCCGCCCGGGGTGCCCCAGCGGCGGCGACGCAGGCCCAGCGCCCCGGTCAGCAGGACCACGGCGAGCCAGTTCAGGACCCACATCCCGCCGAGCACGACGAAAAGCAATCCCCCGGCCATCATCGCTCCGCCCTCTGAGCGGCGGCGTCCGGCGGCGGGGCGGCGGCGTTCATGCGGCGGCCGACGAAGGAGCGGGGCGGGACGACGTGAGCCTAGCGGGCGGCACCCCCGCCGTCCTCCAAACCCGACGCCACGGCCGGCGGCGCCACGGCCGGCGGTTCCCGTCGCTCCGCGGCCCGCCACGCCGCCAGCGTGCCGCTAAACGTCAGCCCCGCGGCGAGTTGGTGCGTGACCACGACGGTTCCCGCCAACACCAGTGCCGCACTGTCCCGCAGGAACGGGGCGAGGAGCGGCAGCGAGGCAAAGGACAGGCCGAGCGCTCCCCCCACGATCCGCCGCCGCGTACCGGGGGGACGCTCCCCCGACCGTTCCCCCTGTAGGTAGGCGACGACCAGTCCGGCCGTCCAGATCCCCATCAGTGCCACCGCCGCCGACACCGACAGCGGACTGAGCCAGCGGTCGCTCATCACCCCGGCCCCTTCCCGCGACCTGGGGGCTCGGGCGCGGCGGCGGCCGTCGCCGCGGCCCCCGCGGACACCGTCAATCCGAGCGACACGATCCAGAGCGCCGGCAACGCGATCGACGCCACTTTGAATCGCAGGGCGAAGGTCGGGTGCAGCCAGATCGGGGCGTCGTCCGCCCAGACGGCCCGCACCAGGCACAGCCCGGCGAGGAACGCGGGCAGGGCAGACCCGCACAGGGCCGCCGCGATCGCCCGCTTTCCGCCCGGCAAACCGGCGTCCCGGCGATGCCAGCCGGCGAAGCCGGGGGCCGCCGTGGCTGCGAGCCACAGCAAACACCACCCGCCGATCACCGCGGCCAGGACCCGTTCGTTCACGAGGGCGTCTCCCTCGGAGGGAAAGGAGCGTCCAGCGGGTTCGGCTCGTCGTCCGTGGCCGACGCCGCGGGAGCTCCGGTCGGGCCGGTCGATTCCCACCCCCGCCAGGCGAAGACGAGCGCCAGCAGGCAGAGCCCTTGAGCCGCGGCGGCGAGCAGGGCGGCCCCGCGTTCCGCGGCGTCCTGCTGGCGGGCGGCGTGCCCCCACCCATTAGTGACCCACGGCGACCAAAAGGAGGCGGCCCCGATCGTCAGCGCCGCCGCGGCGAGACCGCACGCCCCCGCCGCGATCAGCGTGCTCCACCCCGGCGGGCGGAACAACGCGCCTCCGCGACGGCGCGCCGCCGCGACCAGCGGGGTGACCCAAACCGCGGCCAGCCCAATGCCGACGGCGAACCGCAACGTGACCGCGTCAGCCGGCTGCATCGGTTCCCCCTTGGGCAGGAATTCTCGGCGGGCGCTCGCGGTCCAGCATCCGCCACATCGTCGCGACCGCCGCGATCACCGACAGCTGCGACGCCGCCCACAGGACGGGCGAGGCGAAGTAGGCGGCGGCGGTCATCGCCTCACTCAGCGCCGGCTCGCCCCGGCCTGCCAAAAAGTACGCCAGCCCGGTCGCCCACGGCGCCAGCCCCGTGCCGAGCCCCAGCACGCCGGCCAGCAGCGCCCACCGGCCGCCGGGCGCCCCCCGCCGCCACCCGCGGATGCCGAACACGACCGTCGCCGTGGTGATGACGAACCACCACGTCCAGATGCCGACTGTTGTCAGTTCGCCCTCCCAAAGACTCATTCGACCGTCCCGCCGGGCTCGGGACGTTCGGTCGGGTCCTCGGTGACGAACACCGCGGCGGTGATCAGCAGCGCCGCGGTCACGACGAACGCCTGTCGCGCCGCCCCGGCCAGCAGGTAGGCGACCTGCGCGTCCAAGATCGCCGAATCAATCCACTCGTGCAGGGGGAAGAGCGTGTAGATGACGAGTTCCACACCGGCGTTGCCCAGCAGCAGGACGACGCCGAGGGCGAACATCCGGGCCGCTGTCGGCTTGGTGCGCCGATTCCGCCAGGCGAGGACGAGCCCGCCGACGCCCACCGCCGCCAGCGGCAGGCCGAGCAGCGCCCCAAGCCAGTTGAGGACGTCGCCGCTCATGATCCGTCCTCGCTGCGAAGCGGGGGATGAGCCGGCGCCGGCCGCCCGCACCGCCACACCGCCGCCAGCCCGCAGGCCGCGGCGAGGGCCAGCAGCCGGGGCGGCGCGACCCAGTCGCCATGCCGCAGGTGGAAGGACCAGTGCGTAATCCTCCAGTCAGGGTCCTGCCAGAAGAGGAGTTCACGGACGAAGTCGGCGGAGGACTCGACCGTTACCAGACCGGCCGCGACGCCCAGCAACGCCGCGGCGAGCCGGTCCGTCGCCCACAACCGCAGGGCGGCCCACAGCAACGCCGCCAGGCCCGCCGCGACCGGGAGATTCACGAACGCGAACTGGATCAGCAGTTCCGTGGGAAAGGGGTCGGACCTCATGGCGCCCCCTCCGGCGCCGGGGCGGGCGCCTCGCGGCCGCGGGCGGTCCGCAGGGCGGCGAGCGCCACGAGTGCGCACACGCCGCCGATCGCCACCCGGCCGGGCACGTCCTCGATGACAGTCGCCCAGACCTCGCCCATCGTTCCGGTCAGGTTCCGCTGAACCGCCCAGCGGGTTTCCCGGCGGGTCCGCAGAACCTCCGCGGTGACGGAGAACAGCGGGGCGGAGAACAGCAGCGCCGCCGCCGCGGCGAGCAGCCGGCGGGCGCCAGGCGGCAGTTCTTTCTTCCGCCATCGTCCCCGGGCGGCGGACCAGCCGTACGCCAGGCCGACCGCCACCACCGGCCACCAGATCAGCTCGTCCCGTTCGAGCAGGTAGCCAAACCCCTGCGTCCACAGGACGAGCAGGCAGGCCGCCCCGCCGGCGCCCCACACGACCCAGGGCCGCCGCCGCGGCGCCCCCGGGCGGCCGAAGGTCCACCACGCCGCGCCCACGACCAGCGCCGCGGCCGGAACGGCAAGCCACAGCGGGAGCGGTTCCGGCAGGCTCATGCGGGCGGCGGCCTCGGCGGGATCGTGGCGGCGTCCAAACAGAACGCGACCCGGACGCCGCGGCGCCCGGGTCGCGTGAGTCTAACGGCGGGACCGGCTCGCGGTCAGGCGTCGCCGGTCAGTCGCCGGTGGGGGCCACGCCGGCGCCGGAGAGGTCTTCCACGACCTTGTCGATCAGCCCGTACTCCGCGGCTTCGGCGGCGGAGAGGAACTTGTCGCGGTCGGTGTCCCGCTCCAGCTCTTCCAGATCGCGGCCGGTGTGCTTCTGGAGGATCTCGTTCATCCGGCGCTTCGTGCGGATGACCTCCTTGGCGTGGATGTCCAGGTCCGTCGCCGTCCCCTGGAACCCGGCGAGCGGCTGGTGGATCATGATCCGGCTGTTCGGCAGGGCGAACCGTTTGCCCGCTGCGCCGGCGGTGAGGAGCAGGGCGCCCATGCTGGCGGCTTGGCCGAGGCAGTAGGTCGCCACGTCGCAGGAGATGAACTGCATCGTGTCGTAGATGGCCATCCCCGCCGTCACCGACCCGCCGGGCGAGTTGATGTAGAAGTGGATGTCCGCCTTCGGATCCTCAAACTGCAGGTAGAGGAACTGGGCGACGAGGCTGTTGGCGACCTGGTCGTTGACCTGGGTGCCCATGATGACGATCCGGTCCCGGAGCAGCCGGGAGTAGATGTCCATCGCCCGCTCGTCGCGGCCCTGCTTGTCGATGACGTAGGGAACGAGGGTGGTCATGGTCGGCTTCCTGAAGTGAGCCCGAAGCGCAAGCGAGGCCGGGCGGCGTGTGAACGAATGGCGGCGTGGAACATCAGCGAACGTCGAACCCCTCGCTTGCGCTTCGGGCTCACGGCGGGGGGTCAGCCGGGGCTGGTCTCGGCATCGTGCTGCTTTTGCAGGACCTCGTCGATCAGGCCGTATTCGACGGCGGCCTTGGCGGTGAGGTAGCGGTCGCGTTCGGTGTCCCGGGCGATCGTCTCGATGTCCTGGCCGGTGTGGTTGGCGAGGATCTGGTTCAGCGTGTGGCGGGTGGCGATGATGTCCTCCGCCTGGATCTCGATGTCGCTCACCTGCCCGCCGACTTCGCCGTGCGGCTGGTGGATCATCATCTTGGCGTGCGGCAGGGCGTAGCGTTTGCCCTTGGTGCCGCCGGCCAGCACGATCGCCCCGCCGCTGGCCGCCAGGCCGACGCAGTAGGTGCACACGTCGCAGTCGACGAACCGCATCGTGTCGTAGATCGCCATCGTGGCGGTCACGCTGCCGCCGGGGCTGTTGACGTACAGGTGGATGTCCTGCTTGCGGTTCTCGCTCTGGAGATACAGCAGCTTCATCACGGCGAGGTTCGCCGACTCGTCCATGATCGGGCCGGCGAGGAAGATGATCCGGTTCTCGAGGAGCAGGTCCCCGATGGTCATCTGCCGCTGCTGGGCCGGCCCGCCGCGGTTCAACTGCGGGCTCCGGACCGGGTCGAACCCGCCGAGCCCGTTTCCGGAAAGGTTCGAAAGGGGGTCGCGCATGGACTGTGTCGTTCTGTGAGGGGCGCCGCGGCGGACGGTCGGGCGGGAACTGTAGGACCGCGGCGCCGGGTTCTCAACGCGCCGCACGATCCGCACGACCGGCAATCCGCCCCGACGCCCCCCGGCGCGCGGGGGGAACACGGGAAACGCCGGCGACCCGCGGGGGACGGGCCGACGCGGCACTCTGGGGAAGGCGCGGGCTCTGGGTGCTGCGCGCGCCGCGGTTAGACGTGGAACGCGGACGGGTTGGTCCGGGTTCCGCCATCCACCTGACGCCCCGTTCTCTTCCGTTCCCTCCGGCCCCCCTCGCCGCGGTAGACTGGCGGGATGTCCGCTCCCGCCGTTCCCGTCGTCCCGCCGCCCGAGAGGGACGCCCCCGCGCGTCGCCGCCCCTACCGGCCGGGGCTCACCGTCGCGGACCTGAGCGAACGGTTCGGCCCGATCCCGGCGTCGCGCATCCTGGGAGACCCTCCCCCGGGCGAAGCGACCGTGGCGGACTGGGAAGCGGCGAACCGGCGCGGCCGAGGCCTGTACGAGCTGATTGACGGCACCTTAATCGAGAAGGCCGTGAGCGACCTGTCCTCCTCCATCGGCCTCACGATCGGGGCGTTGCTGTGGAACTTCGTGACCCCGCGACGCCTGGGTCACCTGCACGGGGCCGACGGCTTCTTCAATCTGCCGGACGGCCTGCGGGCGCCGGACGTCTCTTTCACCCCCGCGGCGGACCGGCCGGACGGATTGCAGGCGCGGGGCTTCAGCGACGTGCCGCCGGCGTTGGTGGTTGAGGTGCTGTCCCCGGGCAATACGGCGCAGGAGATGCGGCGGAAGCGGGCGGTCTACTTCGCCGCCGGCGTGGTCCGGGTGTGGGAGGTGGACCCGGAAACGCGCACCGCGACCGTCTGGCGGGGACCGGACGATTCGGCGACGTTCCGCCACGGCGACGCCCTGCCCGGGGAGCCGGTGTTGCCGGGCCTTCAGTTGAAGCTCTCCGACCTCTTCCCGGCGGGGTGAGCCCTTCGTTCCAGCCGACCGAGCGGCCCTCCGTCGCCCGTCGGGCCGTCAATGCGACGCTCCTCGTCGGCGGGGTCGTGCTCGCCTGCTGGTTGTGGTGGGACTGGTGGGTTTTGGAGTGTCATCGCACCGAGCCGTGGCGGGCGGTTCTCGGCTGGTGGGGCGACGCGGTGGCGCTGCTGTGGTGTCTGTTCGCCCTGCTGAGCGGGCGGGCGAACCTCTCGCTGAGCAACATCGGTCCGCCGACCACGCCCTTTGACTGGCGGAGGCTGGCGGACCGGCGGCGGGCGGCTCGGTGGGCGTGGGTCGGCATGCTGCTGAGCGTGACCGCGGACCTCGGCGTGACCGTCAGTCAGGCCTGGGCGGATCGGCGGGGCGAGGCCCAAAGTGTCGCCGTGGCGGGCGAAGTCCTCTCCGCGGAGATCGGCCCGCCGGACAAACACGGCGTCCGGCAGGTCCGGCTGCGGGTGCGGTTCCCCACGCCGGACGGGCCGCAGGCGGGGGCGATCGGCATCCGGTTCGACGCCGGGCCGAACCCGGACCTCTCGCCGGCGCTCACCGGCTGGCTGCGGCGGGCGGTCCACGGGGGCCGCGTTCCGCCCAATCCGCCGACGGTCGCGGTGCGCTACGACCCGGGTTGGCCCGGCCGCTTCTGGGTCGACGACACGACGTGGGACGATTGGACCTTCGCCCGGTTCTTCCTGATGATCCTGCCCGTCGTGCAGGCCCTCTGGCTGCTGATGGACGCCCCGGGCATCTTCCGCGGCGTGCCGGACGACACCGACCTCTCCGCGATGGGACCGTGGGCGGTGGCGATCGTCACCCTGCCGATGCTGATCTTCTGCGGCGTGCTGCAACGGATGGGGTGGTGAGCGGGCGACGCGAGCCCCTCAGCCGGACGCATGCGTCCGGCTTGGGCGCCGGTCACCCGAGTTCCAGCCCGGTCAACGTGCTCGTGCCGGTGGCGAAGCGGTCGGTCTCCACGCCGAGGGCCTGCAACATGGTCACGTACAAGTTGCACAGCGGCGGGTGGTCTTCCTTGTCGAAGGCCAGGTGCCCGGCGTGCTTCACCCCGAGGGCCGAGCCGCCGGCGAGGAGCATCGGCATATTGCGGGTGTCGTGCATCGAGGCGTCGCCGAGGTTCGAGCCGAACAGCACCAGTGTGGAGTCCAGCAGTCGCCCGCCGACCCCGCCGCCGAGTTCCGGGGTGTCGGCGAGGGAGTCCAGGAAGCCGGCCAGCAGCCGCATCTCCTCCAATTCGATATGGCGGAGCTGGGCGATCTTCTCCGGGTCCTTGCCGTGGTGGGAGAGGTTGTGCCAGTCGACGTCGATGCCGTCGAGCGGCGGGACGAGGTTGTTGCCGGAGAGCATCAGCGTGATCACCCGCGTGCTGTCCGTTTGCAGGGCCAGCCGCATCATGTCGTACATCAACGTCTGCTTGGCGACGAAGTCCGCCCGGTCCTTCACGTCCTCCGGCTGTTTATAATCCACCCGCGGCTTCGGCTTGGTGACCCAGGCCTCGGAGGCCTGCATCCGCTGTTCGAGTTCCCGGACGCTGGTGAAGTACTGATCCAGCGTCCGGCGGTCGCCGGCCGGGCTGCGGTCGTGCAGCCGTTTGGCGCGAGCGGCGACGACGTCCAACACGCTGCGACCGTTGGTGATGGCCGCGGTGCGAGCCTGTTTCTGCTCCTCGGAGCCGTCGAGGAACAGCGCCTCGAACAGTTTGCTCGGGCTGTTCTGAGCAGGGATCTGCACGCCGGCCCGCGTCCAACTGAGGCTCGGCCCGGCGATGCCGAGGGTCAGGTGCGGGAAGCGGGTGTCCGGGTTCAGGTAGTCCAGCGCGTACTGGTCCAGGCTGATGCTGTTCCGGAAATTGCTGGAGGCCGGGTCCGGGGCGGCCGTCAGGAAGCTGGCCTCGCTGCTGTGCCCGCCGTCGACCTCCGGGTGCGACAGCCCGCTGAACACGGTGAAGTCGTCCCGGTGCCGGGCCAACGGCTCCAGGTACGGCGACATCTTGTAGCCGCGGCCGGTTCCCTCCGGGGTGAACAGCGGCTGGTGCAGGCCCAGCGTGGCGCACAGGCAGACCATCCGCCCCGGCCCGCGGCCGTCCGACGCCCGCAGCGCCCCCGGGGCGAAGCGTTCGAGCAACGGCAACGCCATCGCCACGCCGGCGCCGCGGAGCAGCGTACGTCGGGACAACGTACGTCGGGACAGCGGGCGGCGGGCGACGGGGGCGAACATGGAGTGACGCAGGGGTGTATAGAAGAGGTGAAGACAACGGCGGGGCCGGGTCGGCGGCGTTCGGTCAGCGACGTTTAAAAGCGTCGCTGCACACCGTCGCCAGCAGCAGGGTGCGGAGGCCGTAGTCGTCCGGGGCGGCCTCGTCGAGGATCGTGTCGACGGCCCGGCGATCGGCGAAGCCGCAGCCCTCGCCGGTGCCGTAGATCAACCATTTCTCCGCAAGGCTGCGGGCGAGCTGTCGGTCGTCCTCGGCCAGCAGCGCCTTGAACTCCTTCAGGTTCAAGAACGACCGGCCGTCCGGCAGGGTGTCCGCAGGGTTCACCTCGAGGGCAACGAAGATGCGAATCTTGCGGTTGCCCACCTGCGATTCAATCCGCTCCCCCGGCCCCCGCGGCAGGCGGTAGCGTTCGCGGTAGGTGCCGACCACGTCCATCTGCTCCATCGCGAAGCCGGCCGGGTCCATCTTCTTGTGGCAGGTCGCACAGGCGGGGTCGGCCCGGTGGGCGGCGAGGATCTCGCGGATCGTCTCCGCCCCGCGGATGTCCGGCTCCACGGCGGGGATGTTCGGCGGCGGGGGCGGAATCGGCAGGCCGAGGATCGCGTCCATCACGAACTGCCCCCGTAGCACCGGGCTGGTGTGCGTGCCGTTCGCCGTGACCTTGGCGATCGCCGCCTGCGTGAGGAAGCCCCCCCGCACGCTGTCCGCCGGCAGCGAGACTTTCTGGAACCCGACCGGATCGAGCCCCAGCTCCGCCGGATCGAAGCCGTAGTGCGTCGCCAGCCGGGCGTTGAGGATCGCCCAGTCGGCGTCGGCGATCTCCCGGGCCGGGCGGTTCTCGTCCAGCATGTATTCGAAGGTGCGGCGGGTCTCCTCGACCATCGCGGGGTGCAGCGCCTCGTCGTACTCCGGCGCCAGGCCGGGGTCCGGCACGCTGGCGTCGATCCAGGCCAGATCGAGCCACTGATCGAGGAAGTCCCGGTTGAAGCGCTCGTGCTTCGGGTCGGCCAGCAGCCGCTCCGCCTCGGCCCGGTAGACGGCCGGATCGCTGAGGGAGCCGTCGTCCGCCTTCGCCCGCAACGCGGCGTCGGGGATCGAACCCCACAGCATGAAGCTGAGCCGGCTGGCGAGCGCGTGCGGCTCCAGCGGTTGCGGGGCCGGGGTTTCGCCTTCGGGGGTGGGGACGAAGTCCGTGTCGCGGCCGGATTCGCCGCCGATCGTCAGGAACGCCGGGTCGCACAGGATCGCAGTCACCCCCAGCTTCATCACCTCGCCGAAGGTCACCCCGGCGTCGATCCGTTCGTCCAGCAGACCGAATAATTCGTCCAGCTCCCCGTCGCGGAGCGGCCGGCGGAAGGCCTCGGTCGCCAGTCGGTTCAGCAGGCGGCGGACGTCCTCGTGCGGCGTGTCGGAGTGAACGGCGTAGGTCTTTTTAATCCAGTGCTTGCCCTCGGACTCCGCCCGGTTCGTCCAGACGACCGGGTTGTCGCCGAAGACGGCGCGGTAGGCCGGTGAGGGCGTCTCCTCCATCAATGGGCCTGTGATCTCGACCCACCGGATCGCGACTGCGTTCTCCGTGGAGTGCGGCGGGGTCTCCTGCCGGATCTTGTAGCCGATGTCGTAGGGGACGAACTTCAGCGTCTCCCCCTCGGCGAAGCTCGTTTCGAACTCGACCGGCGCCGGCTCCCAGTCCGCCGGCGGATCGAGCGGTTTGGGGAGGGCGGCGAAGTGATCGACCAGCGTCTTCGTCCGGTCCGCCGGATTGAACTCGCCTTTGAAGGTTCGGTAGACCACCGGCTCCGCCCGGGCCGGGTCGTGGTTGAAGGCGTAGGCGCTGATCTTCACCCGGTAGCGGCCGGGGTATTCGCATTTGAAGCTGTGCAGCTCCGTGGGGCTGTAGTTGGGCTCGAACGCGGCGAGGGCGTCCGGCAGGACGAGCAGCACCGGATTGCCCGGCTTGCGGATGTTCTCGTACTTCTTGTGCGTGAGGTAGCTGTGCCGTTCGGTGACGGTCTCCGGCTGCGGGCGGATGATCCCGGCGGCGTCCACGGCGACGCCGGCCGCCTCCAGGTAGCCGTCTACCAGCACAGAGCTGGTGCCCAGCGCGTCGACGGTGCGGTCGAACCCGTGGGCGACGCCGTCGCCCGGCAGGATGCCGGCCAGCGGGACGTCGATGTGCAATAGGTCGTGAACCGCGTGCTGGTACTCGCCGCGGGTCATCCGCCGCAGGCGGGTGCGGCCCTCTTCGCACTGCCGCAGGCGGTCGGCCTCGTGCAGCATCGCCTCCAACGCGGCGACGGAGTGGCCCCGGAGCGTCTCGCTGGGGGCGGCGGGGGCTTCCTGCGGAGGCATCTCGCCGCTCTTCATCCGGTCGTGCACCTTGACCAGCGCCGCGAGCGTCTCGTCGTCCAGCCGGCCCCCCTGGGCGGACAACTCCAACGCGGCGGCGTCGAGGCGGAATTCGTTCTCGGCGTACAGCTCCCCATGGCAGTCCACGCAGAACTTATCGAGCAGCGGCCGCAGCGCCGCCGGGTCCGACCCGCCTTCCGCGGCGGCCCCGGAGCGCGCCGTCCCCCCGAGCACGGCGCAGCAGGTCAGAGCGACGGCGAACGAGCGGCGACGAATCACGGGCGAACGAGGGGGGAGACGCACGAACGGACCCCTGATTCTACCCGCCGTTCCGACCCTGTGCGGAGGGCGTTTCGTCGTCTACAAGGACTCAAATCGGCGGGTCGTCGGGTGGGCGTTCCCCCGAGGGTTCGAGGATCTCGCCGCCCAGCGAGTGGCCGCCCGGACCCTGTATCAATTGGTAGAGCAGCCGGCCGCCGAGCAGGGCCGGCGGGAGGAAGCACAGCGCGAGCACGTGCAGAATCACCGCCGTCAGGCTTCCGGTGATCAGCGCCGGCCAGGTCCACCACAGCGGGGCGAACTGCCAAAGGGTTCCGTGCAGAATTGCCAGCAGGGCGAACCGCCGAGCGGCGATCTCCCGTCCGTCGCGTCGGGCCTCCCGCCCGGCGATGACGGACGCATACCCGCCGCACACGACCACGAGAAACAGCGCCGCGATCCCGCAGGCTTCCGCGACCTGGATCAGCTCCCGCCAAAGCCGCCCGTCCGGGCCAATCGTCATGGCGAACGCCGTACGAGACGAGGCAGGAGCGCGAGATGAGGCAAAGCGCGATGCGTGAGTAGGCGAACGGCGCCGAACGGTTCGGACTGAGAGCCTACACTTCCCCCGTGATCGGACCTGACGCAACCGCCGACCCGTTCGAACCGGACTTCCGCGACGGGCGGGCGACCCCGTTTGCCCCCGCTCCGCCGCCGGAGGAGGAGCCGGATCCGCTGGCGTTTCTCCCCGTCCTGCGGACCTGCCTGAACCGGCTGATCGCCGTCGGCGTGCTGTGGTGTCTGTGCGCGGCGGTCGTCTGGCTGTGGTGGCCGCAGTGGAAGGCCGACTTCAGCCGGACCGAGCCGTGGCTGGCGGCGCTGAGTTGGTGGGGCGAGATCGCCACCCTGGCCTGGACGACGGCGGCGATCCTGACCGGCCGACTGACCTGGTCCGGCGGGCGGGGTTCGAAGCGGCCGGGGGAGAACGTCCGCACGCTGGCCGTCGCCGGGGTGCTGCTGAGCCTGGCGGCGGACCTGTTCGTCACCTTGGGCGGGTTCTGGGCGGATCGGCAGGCGTGGGAGGACGCGGAATGGAGCCTTGGTCAAGCCGTCGCCGCGGAGCGGGTGCCGGCCGATCGGCGGGGCAGCGTGGACGTGCGGCTGCGGGTGTGGTTCCCCCTGCCCGCCGCCGATGAGCCGCCGTTCTTCCGCTCGCAGGAGGGCGTCACCACCGTCCGCCTGCCGCGGCCGCCGTACCACCCCAAATTCGAGGAGATCGGGCCGGATCGCCTGCCCCGGCCCGTGGCGATCTGGGCCTGGAACCGTGTGCACGGGGCGCCGCCGGGGGGAGCCGTTGGCGTGTGGGTGCGATACGACCCGGACCACCCGGGGCGGTTCTGGGTGGACGGCCAAAGCTGGGACCGCGGCACCCCCAGCCGGCTGCTGCTCGCCTTCCTGCCGGTGCTTCAGGGGGGCATGCTGATCGTCTGGCTGCGGGACGCCCGCCGCGGGTCCGCGCTCGATCCGGTGAACCGCTTCCTGGCCCGCCACCTGCCGGCCTTCCCGCTGGCGACCGAACTGCTGTTCCTCGGCGGCTGGGGCCTGCTGGAGAACGGCTGGTTGATTTGAACGGCCCCCCCTAAGCCGGACGCATGCGTCCGGCTTGGACAAGAGGGAGAACAGGGTTGGAGCTCCTCGTCCCAAACCGGGTTCCCCCCGCGGGGGGCGGCGAACTAGGGTCGCCGCGTGCGTCGCTTTCGTCCCGCCGCCGCCCTCGCCCTGTTGACCGGCGGCCTCGTCGCGGGGGGGCTGAGCGGCTGCGCGTCGAACAACGCCGCGGCGCTGCGGGGCGATCTGCTCCGCACGCAGGACGTGCTGGCCCGCACGCAGATCGAACTGCGGGAGGCCCGGGCGGAACTCGCCGCCGCGGAGCGCTCCGCCGACGCCCTCCGCGCCCGCCTCGACGTCGGCGGGCCCGTCGTCGCCGAGGCCCCGGAACAGACCCGGGCGATGGGCCGCATCACCCAGCTGACCGTCTCCCGGTTGCTGACCGGCGGGCTGGATCACGACGGGGAGCCGGGGGACGAAACCCTGGCGGTGGTGCTTGCCCCCGCGGACGCCGGCGGCGATCCGGTGAAGGTCGCCGGGTCGGTCAGCCTGGAACTGTTAGACCTGTCCGCCCCCCGCGACCGGCGGCAGGTGGGTCAATGGAGCTTCGACGCCGCCGAGGCCGCCGAGAAATGGCGGAGCACCGCCCTCGGGACCGGCTACCGCTTCCGGCTGCCGCTCGCCCCGCGGCCGCCCGGCGCGACGGGCGGCGAGGAACTGCATCTGGTCGCCCGGTTCGAGGCCGCCGACGGCCGCCAGTTCGACCTGACCCACCCGCTGCACGTCAATCGCCGCCGCTCGATTGGTGCCGCTGAACCCCCGCCGGCCCCGGTCCCCTTCCCCGAGGACGTCCCCCCGGCGACCCTCCCCGCCGCGGCGCCCGCCCCGACGGGAGCCCCGCCCGACGACCCGTTCGCCTCGCCGCCCGCCACACTGGAGCCGGTTCCGCCGGAGCCGTTCCCCGTGACTTCCCCGCCCGCGGAGGAGTCCGCCGACGCCACGCCCCCCGGCATCGCCGAGGCCCCGGTGGACCCGTTCGGCCCCGGGAACGACCCGTTCGCGGAGCTCTGAGGGGCGGGCTATCGTGACGGCTCCCCCCGAGAGCCGCCGCCGTGTCCGACGCGTCCGATCCGTCTTCTCCCGCCGCCGACCTGCCGGCCGAACCGCTCCCGGCGGAGGCGCTGGAGGATCTGGAGAATGCGGTCGAGGTCCTTGAGTACCGCGGCATGCTGCGGCAGATCTCCGACGCCCTGGGCGCCCGGTTCGAGCGGGCCGTCGAGTTCCTGCCGGACATCGCGCAGGGCAAGGTGGAGGAGGTGACGAACGCCTCGCTCAAGGCGGCGCTGAACGTGGCCGTCAAAACGATGGATAAGAAGTCCGAGGCCGCCAGTTGGGACCTCTCCCACAAGCTGGCCGGGGCCGCGGTGGGGATGGTCGGGGGCGCGTTCGGGCTGCCCTCGGCGCTGGTGGAGTTGCCGCTGTCCACCACGGTGATGCTCCGCAGCGTCGCGGATATCGCCCGGGCCAACGGCGAGGACCTCACCAAGCTGGAAACCCGCCTGGAGTGCCTGAACGTGTTCGCCCTGGGCGGCGGCGTCCCGGAGGACGGGGCGGAGCAGAAGGCCGACGACGGCTACGACAGCGCCTACTTCGCCACCCGCGTGCTGCTGGGTCAGGAGATCGGGGCGGCGACGAAGAGCATCGCGGCGAAGGGCCTCTCGGACGACGCGGCCCAGCCGGTGGTCAGGTTCCTCGCGAAGATCGCCGCCCGCTACGGGATCGTGGTCTCCGAGAAGATGGCGGCGATGGCCGTGCCGATCCTCGGCGCCGCGGCCGGGGCGGCGATCAACATCGCCTTCACCAGTCACTTCCAAAGCGTCGCCCGGGCCCACTTCTCCGTCCGCCGTCTGGAGCGGGAGCACGGCAAGGAGCGGGTCAAACGGGAGTACCTGCGCCTGACGAAGAAACTCAACGCCTGAGCCCGCTCTTACGTTCCCCCCGCTTCGCCGTCGCCGTGAGGCGGCGCGCGTCGCACCGGGGGTCGCGCCGCGTCACGGCGACGGCGAAGCGGGGGAACTTGAGCCCGATTCGCTGGCCCCGCGTATTCGGCGCGAGGCGGCGGGATCGCCGGGCCGGTGGGCGAATCCGGGGGGATGGGGGCGGCTCTCCAGCCGCAGCGCCCCGCAAACTGCGGATTGACCGAATTCGCGGCCGGACCAATACTGCCGCGAAGGGTTCGCGGCCGAAAGACGGCAGCGGGCGCCGTTCGCGCCCCGCCGGTTTCCCGCCCGGCGCCCCCCCGCCCCGCCCGAGTTGCCCGCCATGCTTCGCCCCGCTCCTCGTTCGTGCATTCTCGAACGGGCGTTCATCCCCGGACGGGTCCGGCCGTTGCTGCTCGGCGTGGCCGCCGGACTGGCCGGGCTGCTCGCCCTGCCGGCCGACGGAGCGGCGCAGATCTACTACGGCACGCCCATCGCCGGCGGGCGGAGCTTCCAGGGCGGCCCCGTCGCGGTCGCCACCACCCGGGACGACTCCTGGGCGAAAGGGCTGTTCAGCGAAACGGAGCACGACTTCGGCGTCGTCGCCCGCGGGGCCCTCACGCAGCACCCCGTCACGATCGAGAACACGACCGACCGCACGGTCCACATCAGCAGCGTGGGCGCCAGTTGCACCTGCGCCTCCGGCAGGGTCGACAACCAAACCCTCGCCCCCGGCGAGAGCACGACCCTCACGCTGGAGATGAACACCCGGCAGTTCCACGGGAAAAAAGACTCCAACGTCATCGTCCAGTTCGACGCCCCGCAGTTCGCCGAGGTGCGCATCCCCGTGCAGATGTACTGCCGCAAGGACGTCGTCCTGACCCCCGGCGAGGTGAACTTCGGCGCCGTCGAGAAGGGCGCCGGGGCGGAGCGGACCGTGCAGATCGCCTACGCCGGCTTCGCCGGCTGGCAGATCCGCAGCGTGGAGGGCGGCGGGAAGCTGCTGGACGCCGAGGTCACCGAAACCGGCCGCACCGCCTCCGGCGCCGACTACGCCCTGCGGGTGCGGCTCTCCCCGGACGCCCCCCCGGGGCCGATCCGCGAGCGGCTGACCCTCGTCACCTCCGACGCCAACAACCCCAAGGTGCCCGTGCTGGTCGAGGGCGAAGTCGAGGACGACATCACCGTCCGCGACGTGGACCTCGGCACGGTCGTCAGCGGCCAGACCAAGCGATTCAACGTCGTCCTGCGGGGCAAGGAGCCGTTCAAGATCAACGGGATCGTCTGCGACGGCAAAGCCGGCGACAACTTCGGGATGAAACTGCCGGACGCCGAGCGCCCCGTGCACGTCGTCCCCATGGAGTTCACCGCCCCCGCCGGCAACGGTGCCTACGAGGAAACCTTCACCGTGGACGTCGAGGGCCGCGAAGAGCCGGTCGTCTTCTACGCCCGCGGCCGGGTCCTCGGCGGCTGAACTTTCGGTGGAATTGAGGCGAACCGGCGGGAACACAGCGTCCCGGACCCTCGCAGGGTCCGGGACGCTTTGCTGCGCGAACCTGAGGTGAGGCGCAGCGAACGGGCGGCTATCCTGCCCGGATGACCGCCGACGTGATCACCCTCACCGCCCCCAACGGGGCGACCGCGCAGATCGCCCCGCAGCGGGGCTTCAATCTGTACCGCCTCGCCCTGCCCGCGCAAGGGCAGGACGAACCCGTCGAGGCGCTCGCCGCCGAGGCGGACTTCCCCGCCGGCGGCAAGCCGTCGCACAGCGGGATCCCGCTGCTGTTCCCCTTCCCCAATCGCATCAAGGCGGGGGAGTTCACGACGGACCAGCAGTCCGAACACCTCCTGCCGTTGGGCGACGGGCCGGGCGAGGCGAAGTCCGACGGCGCCGGCAACGCGATCCACGGCTTCGCCTTCGACCGCGCCTGGACCGTCACGGCGCAGGACGAACGCTCCGCCACCGCGACCTTCACCCTGTCCGAGAACGATCCGGAACGGGCCTCCCTCTGGCCCGGCGACGGCCGGCTGACGGTCGCCTACGAACTGACCGGCGACGGCCTGCGGTGCGACCTGACGGTCGAAAACCTCGGCGACGAACCTCTGCCCTTCGGCCTCGGCACGCACCCGTATTTCAAGCTGCCGGTCGGCCCGTCTTCCGGAGAAAACAGCGGCACGGCCGCCGACTGCACCGTCACGGTGCCAGCCGCCGCCCGCTATGAACTGATCGGGGGCGTGCCGACGGGCGAAGTGGTGGCGCTGGACGAGGGCTACGACCTGCAACACGGTCCGGCATTCGGCGGCCTGAAACTGGACGACGTCTACACGCAGGTCTCGGCGAAGGCGGACGAGCCGGGCGTGATCGAATCGGTGATCGAGAACCCCGCGAACGGCCTGCGGATCGTGCAGCGGTGTGACGCGGCGTTCCGGGAACAGGTCGTCTTCACCCCGCCGTGGTTCCGCGAGGGGGACGCCGGTTCCATCTGCATCGAGCCCTACACCTGCGCCACGGACGCCGTGAACCTCGCCGGCCGCGGCGTCGACGCCGGTTGGCGCACGCTCGCGCCGGGCGACCGGTTCGAGACGTGGTTCGAGATCGCGGTGCAGTGACCCGTTCTCCCCTCTCCCTTGAGGGAGAGGGGCCGGGGGTGAGGGTGACGCACGGTTCACACGCCCCCGCTCTCTGCGGTGACAGTTCGGCGGGCGAGTCAATCGGACGTGGAACGGCGGTCGGGAGTCACTGCCCCCTCACCCCCGGCCCCTCTCCCCCAAAAGGGGGGCGAGGGGAGAGGCAAATGAGCTGCTCAGCGGTTCGCCCCCGGGACCCACAGGACGTCGCCGGCGCCGTTTTCGTTGGCGGTGCGGCTCAGGCAGAACAGCAGGTCGCTCAGCCGGTTGAGGTAGACCGCCGCGTGCGGATTGACCCCCGGTCCGTCGGAACCCGCGGCGGCGTGCAGGGCCCAGACGGACCGCTCCGCCCGCCGGCAGACGGTGCGGGCGAGGTGCAACCGGGCCGCCAGCTCCGTGCCGCCGGGCAGCACGAAGCTCGACAGCGCCGGCTGCGGCGCCGCGGCGGCCTTGGCGGCGGCCGTCACCCGCTCCGTCTGCCCGGCGGTGATCCGCAGCGGCGGGCGCTCGGCGTCGTCCTCCCCCTCCATCACCGGCACGGCGAGGTCCGCCCCCAGATCGAACAGGTCCTGCTGCACGGCGGCGAGCGGCGCGTCGATCGCCCCGTCCCGGGCGGCGGCGCAGCGGGCGAGACCCACGGCGGCGTTCAGTTCGTCCACGTCCCCCAGCGCCGCCAGCCGCGGGTCCGTTTTGGGCACGCGGGAGCCGTCCGCCAGGGAGGTCTCCCCCCGGTCTCCGCCGCCGGTGACGACCTGATCGATGCGCATAGATGATTTGAACCGGAGACGCGCCGCTGTCGGCGATGGCGAAACGGGGGGAGCTATTCGAACTCGATGTCGTCGGGCAGCAGGCCGGGACCGCCGTCGTCCTGCGGGGCACCTTTGGGGGCGGCCCCTTCCTCACCGGGGGCCGGCGGAAGGGTTCCCGTGACGATCTGCTCGAACGTCTCGTCGCCGTGCAGCACGTCGAGGTCCGGGTCGGAGGCGGCGTGGTGCCGGTGCTCGGCGGCGTGTTGTTCCTGCAGGGCCGACCCGCCGGTCCGACCCAAGCCGAGGCGGTAGGAGCGGACCAGGTGCTCGCGGGACTTGTCGCGGTAGCGTTCGAACCGCTCCCTGGTCGCGGCGTCGGCCTCGCCGGACTCGATCTTCGGCCGCAACGCCTTTGCGGCGACGCCGTAGACACAGGCCATGTTGTAGGCGAACAGGCGGTCCTCCGGATACTTCTTCAGCCCGGCCTCGCCCCGGGCGAGGCCGGCCTCCACGTCGCCGCCGAGTTCGATCTCCAGGATCGCCAGCCCGGTCATGGCGAGGTTGTCGTACGGGTCCAGTTCGAGGGCCCTGCGGTAGTCGTCGCGGGCGCCTTCCAGTTGGCCGGCTTGGCCGCGGCTGAAGGCCCGCTGGCTCCAGCCGGCGGCCAGTTCCGGGTCGAGGCGGACGGCGATGTCCAGATACCTCAGGCTGGCCCGATGGGGCTCCGGTCCGCCGTCGGGCAGGGTGTCGTTGTCGTTGTCGGCCATCGCCTGGAGACCGCCCTTCAGGAAGAAGGCCTGACCGGGGCCGTACTGCGTGAGCCGGCTGACGGCGGCGTCCGCCGCGGCCCGGCGGGCTTCGTTCTCGTCCCAGCGGCCCTCCAGCACGGCGGCCCGCGTCGCGGGGGTCGCGCGGGCGATCAGCGTGAGCGCCAACCGAATCGCGGCCAGGCTCTCGTCGGCGGACTGGAAGGCCTCGATCAGCAACCGATCCACGGTCGCCTCGTCGGTGCGGGCGTCGCTGAGGGCGGACCGGGCGGCCTGCTCGAAGGTGGAATCGCCGCTCTGGAGCGCGTCGCCGGCCAGCGGGGGCAGGCGGTCCGGGGCGAGGTCGGCGACGGCGTCCAGCGTGACGGCGCGGGCCTCCCGGTCCATGCGGTCCCAGGCGTCCGCCAGCCGTCCGCCCACCGCCCGCGCGGAGGACGGATCGCCCGCCGTCGGGGCGATGGCGGCCAGCAGTTCGATCGTCTCCGCCTGGGGCGACTCCTCGCCGGCGTCGAACAGCGCCCACAGCGGTTCGGCGGCGGAGGGCGGGCGGGTCTCGCGGAGGAAGTCCGCCACCTCGTCCTCCAGCGGCTCGCCGGCCTCGGCGGCGTCGCCCAACGCCCGCAGGGCGTAGCCCTCGGCCAGCAGGCGGGAGGCGGGATCCGGCCGCTCCGCCAGCACGCCGAAGGCGGCCCGGGCGGCGATCGGGTCCGCCCCGGCGATCGCGTCGGCGAGCAGTCGATCCGCCGCCGGGGACCGCCCCGCCACCACCGCCCGCAGCGCCGCGACGCGAACGTCCGGCTCCGCCGTGTCGTCCCCCGCCAGCGCCACCAGCGTGCTCTCCCACGCCGGATCGCTGTACCGGGCCAGCGTGGCGAACACCTCCGAGGGCACCCCCTCGGCGCCGTCGGCCAGCGTCTCGGCGAGGGCGGTTTGCCCCTTCGGGAAGCGGGAGACGGCGAGACTCTCGGCGGCGGCGGCGGCGAGTTGCGGATCGTCCGCGTTCCGCACCAGTCCCGTCAGCGCCGCCCGCGCCTCGTCCCGGTCGAAGGTCCCCAACGCCGCGGCGGCGGCGCTGCGGACGGCGAACGCCGCGTCGGTCGTCAGTTCGATCAGCAGCGGCACGCGGTCCGGCGGGAGGTTCGGCCCGGCGTAGCGGACGACCCCCGGCCGCACCAGCGGATCGGCGTTGCGAATCAGGGCTTCGGCCTCCGCGGGGGGGAGCGTCCGCAGGGCGCTGCCCAGCACGTCGGCGGCGGCGTCGGTCGGGTCTTCATAGAAGTTGCCGAAGTCCCCCACCGGCCCCTGCGAGCCCAGCGCCAGCCCGCCCGCCCGCAGGGCCGTCCGCAGCCCGTTCGCCGCGACGAGCATCTCCGCCACCGGCGGGTCGTCCGGCCCGCCGAGCAGCCCCGGGGCGCGGGCGAACTCCGCAAACCCCGCCTGCAACGGCGGCCAGCCGGTCGAGCGATAGGAGGCGAACTCGTCGAACCGGGCCGACCCGCTCGGATCGAACCCCGGCTGCCCCAGCGGCCCCGGCGGCGGAGCGGGCAGCGCCGGGACGGTCGGCGTCCAGACGCCTTCCCCGTTGCGGACCGCGTTCTCCCAGAGCAGCACGCCCCGGCGGCCGCCCTCGTTCGCCGTCGCCCGCATGCGGTCCAGCAGGGCGAACCGGCCGAGGTAGGTCAGATCGCCCCGCACCCCGAACACCGCCAGCACGTCCCGCGGGCCGGTGCGGCGGACCTGCAGGTTCGCCAGACCGCGGTGGTAGGCGACGAGGTCCAGCTCCGCGGTCTGCGGCACGCCGCCCTCCACCGTCGTCGCCGACCCGCCCTCGGCGCCCGGCGGGGCGAGGGTCCCGCCGACGACGTACGGCACGGTCAGCGTCATCGCCTCCGGCATGTCGTTGCGGCCGCCGGGCAGGCCGACGAACGCCGCCGGGAACTCCGCGACCGCCCCCGGGGCGACGGTGCGGTAGGTCTCCCATTCCGACCCGTCGCCGCGGATGTCGTTGGAGGTGTACCGCAGGCCCTCCGGCACGACGTTGGGCGAGATCGCCTGCTGATCCGCGGTGAGCCTCGTCCCGGGGCCGAGGTGCACCGGCGCCGTGCCGGCGTTCAACACCCGCACCACGCCGGAGAGCGTCCGCACCGGCTGGGACCGCCGATCGCGGACGTAGGGCAGCGTGGCCCGTTCATAAGCGATCAGCAGCGGCCCGGCCTGCGGCAGCGGATCGACGACGCCCCCGGCGATCAGGACCGCCCGGGCCGCCTCCAGCCGGGCGACCATCGGGTCCGGCGCGGCGGCCTCGGCGAAGTTTTCCGCGGGGTTCGTCGCCGGGGCGGCGGGCGGGTCGCCGAACTCCTCCTGCCCGACGGCGAGTCCCGGTCCGAATAGCAGGGCGGCGAGCAGCGCGAACGCGGTGCGGGCGGCGGTCCTGGGAGACGCGGTCGTGTCAGACACGGGGGAACTCGCGAAGCCGGTGCGGGACGACGCCGTCAGGCCGGAGCCGTCGGGGCGGCGCCATGATGGGCCGCCGCCCCCGGGCGGGAAAGGGTCGGCCCGGCGGGCGACCTGTCTGCGACCGGGCGGCGGGGCACGGATCGGCCGGGGGCGAACCGCCGTTCGCGCGCGGACAGCGGCGCGCTACGGTGCGGGTTCGGCGCAGGAAGCGTCGTTCGCAATTCGCCCCAGCCTCCCACGGACGGGACCCCGATGTCGGCCCCCCCGGTTCTGCTCGCCCTGCTGCTCTGCTCCGCCGGCCCGGAGGCGGGCGACGCGGATTTGGGTGCCGACACGTTGATCGCCCCCGACCCCGCCGTCGCGGCGATCCTGGCCCGGTGGGAAGCGGCGACGGCGGACCGCGTGCCGGTCAGCGAGGCGGAGAAGGCGGCCGACCGCCTGCAGTTTCCGAATGCGACCGTGGAGCACCTTGGACTGACGGCCGCGCTCAGCGGGCCGATCGACGCCGACCAACTCGCGTCCCAGTACGAGTGGACGCTGTCGGAACGGAGATTCCCCCGTCACAGGTTCGTCTACCGGAGCTTGAGCGCGACGCCGCGTGATCCGTTGGCGAAGGCGTTCACGCCGTCGCTGCTGGTCTTCTTGGCCGAAGACGGCACTCCCGGTTCCGTCTACTCGCCGACGGACAACGGAAAGTCGAGGTGGGAGAGCTTTCTCCCGGGGGTCACGCTCGTCGTCGCAAACGCATCGTTGCGTGCTAAGGCAGACGCCCACGCCGTCGTTCGCGCCCAGAACGTCGAACCGGAGTCGCCCGACGCCCGCCGCTCCCCCGTCCGCACCGCCGAGTACGTGAAACCGGCCGGCGACGGGCCGATCTGGAAGCTCGAACGCCGCCTCAAAAAGACCCCGGCGACGCGGCTCGTCAACAACCGCCAACCGCTGACGGCCCCGCGGCCGCGGTGAGTGGGGCTGATCCGCCGCTTGCGGTTTCGCGGGCGCCCGCAACCCCTTCGGCGCCCGCGAAACCGCAAGTGCTTGTCGGGAGGGACGGATTCGTCGGACCGTCGACGAGCGGGCTCAGCGGGTCGTGACCTCGCGGATGCGGTCGACGCGGTACTGTTTTTCCTTGGCGTCGGTGTGGCACCAGGCGAACAGGTACAGCTCCCCGCCCCGCCGCCGCAGGCTGCGGGGGGTGACGGAGCGGGCGGCCACGCCCTTCGTGCCGCCGTCGTAGACGATGCGGACTGTCGTCCGCGTGGCGATCGCCGCGGTGAGAGCCGCGTGGTCGCCCGGCGGGGGTTCGTAACGCCGCCGCCGTCGCGGCCAGCCGACGCCCGTGGAACTGCCGGTCGTGACGCCGCCGCGGGGCGTGGCGATCTCCGCCCGCAGCGGGCCGCAGCCGCACAGGGCGTCGAGTTGCCCGACCGTCCGCACCGCCGGCGGGCGCTGGACGAGGTTCAGGAACACCGCCATCAGGGCGCGGGCGTCGGACAGCGCCCGGTGAGCCCGGTCGTTCGTCACCCCGAAGCGGGCGGCGCAGTTTTTGAGGGAATGGCTGCGTTCGGTGGGCATCCGCCGGCGGGAGAGCCGCACGGTGTCGATCACCGGCGCCGCCGGCGCCGTCAGCCCGGCCCGATGCAGCCCGGCCCCGACGAATCCCATGTCGAACCGGGCGTTGTGAGCCATCAGGACCGGGGGGGCGCCGCTCTCCCCGATCCAGTCGAGGAACCGCGGCAGCACCGCCGCCATCGGGGCCGCGTCGACGACATGGGCGTCCGTGATGCCGTGCACCCGAATCACGTTCGCCGGGATCGGCCGGCCGGGGTTCACCAGTTCCTCGAACGTCCCCAACTCGCGCCCGGCGAGGTCGAAGCGGACGGCCCCGATCTCCACCGTCCGGTCGCTCGCGGCGGTGCAGCCGGTCGTCTCCAGATCGAAGGCGACGAAGCAGACGTCGCCCAACGCGGCGTCGGGATCGGGCGGGACCGCCGGGGGTGCCGCCGCGGAGGGACCCATCGCCGGGGGACCCTCCGCCGGGGGACGACGGGGCGGACTGGTCGACGCGGATTCGCTCATCCGTGAGGCGTCTGGGGGGGAAGAAAAGGCGTCAGAATCGGGAGCGGCGAACGGATTGTCGCCGTCCGATCGGTCCAGGCAACAGGACGGGCCCCCGGGCCGTTCCCGATACGCGACGAGACGTTCTCCCGGAGCCCCGATCCGCCGCCGGGGGGTACAGTTTTCCTGGCTCGTTCGCCCTACTTCCCCTGCCCGCACAGCAACGATGTTCGAGAAAACCCGCGGCCTGCTCAAAGGGCTCGCCCTGGGCGCCGGGGCGATGTACATGTTCGATCCGCAGTTCGGGTCGACCCGGCGGAGCAAGTTGAAGGACCAGTTCGTCCGGGCCGGGTCCGACTACGGCACGCTGTGGGAAAAAGGCACGAAGGACCTGGGGAACCGGATCAAGGGGCAGGCCTTCGAAGCGAAGGGCCTGCTGACCGGCGAGGTCGCCGACGACGCCACCATCGAAAACCGCGTCCGGGCCGCCGCCGGCCACCTGCTGACGGACGCCGGCGGTCTGCGGGTCGAGGCCCGGGACGGCGTGGTCACGCTGGGCGGCACCGTGCGGCCCGGCGAGCCGGACCTGCTGGTCCCGGCCGTGGAGAAGGTGCGGGGCGTCCGCAGCGTCGAGGCCCTGCTCACCACCGCCGGGGAGCCGATCCCCCACCGGCCGCAGACCGGCCTGGCCGCGAACCTCCCCACCGGCGAGCTGACCCACGCCGCCCGCCTCGGCCTCGCGACCGCGGGCGTCGGGCTGCTGGCCCGGGCCGTGCTGCGTCGCGGCCCGCTGATGTTGCCGCTGGCGGCGGCGGGGGCGGCCCTGTTCCAGAAGGGCCGCCGCGGCGGGCGGGTGGAGGATCTGCTGGGCCTGTCGCAGGCTCCCAAGCCGATTCACCTGGACAAAACCGTTCACATCGACGCCCCCCGCGAGCAGGTGTACGAGTTCCTGCTCGACGCCGAGGCCAGCCGCCGGTTCTTCCCCGGACACTGGCAGGTCGAGGACCTGGGCGGCGGCCGTCACCGCTGGGGCACCACCTTCGCCGGGGCGCAGCTGACCTGCGAGGAAGTCGTCACCGAGCAGGTCCAGAACGAAAAGATCGCCTGGCAGAGCACCCCCGAAAGCCTCGTGCAATACGAGGGGCAGGCCCGCTTCGAGCCCGAGGGCGACGGCACCCGCGTCAGCGTCCACCTGAGCTGGCAGCCGCCCGGCGGCAGCCTTGGCGAGATCGCCGCCCGTGCCTTCCGCATGGACCCCAAGAGCATGCTCGACGAAGGCCTGAAGCGTTCCAAGCTGCACCTCGAAGAGCACGCCGTGCGTCCCGTTCACGCCTAGTCCCTTGTTTCGTTCCCCACCCCGTTTTTTAGTTATGGCGCACGACGCCCCCGCCGGCACCGTCGAGCATTACCGTCTCCGTTTGACGGTGATGCACGACCGCCTCGCCCGTCAGATCGCGGACGAACGCGAACACGTCGACGAGTCCCTGAAGGGCTCCACCGGCGACGGCATCCTGCACACGCACAACGCGGATATGGACACCGAGGGCCTGGACGCCGCCGTCGGCGCCGCCCGCGGGCTTCACAAAGAGATGGACGAGGTCGACGGCGCCCTCAACGAACTCTCCGACCGCCCCGGCGACGAACGCATCGAAGGCCAGGAGAAGGCCCGCTTCGACATGCTGCTCTCCACGCAGGACTTCGCCGAGGAGATGGACCGGAAGTTCGGCCAGAAAAAGTAACCGTCGGCCCCTGCTTCCCCCCTCTCCCTCAAGGGAGAGGGGGGAAGCAGGGGCCAAGCGGCCTCGTCCTACGCCCACCGCTCCGGCCGCCGGGTGTGCCAGTCCGTCACCGCCTGATACGCCCGCCCGACGGCTAGCACGCGATTCTCCCCGAAGGCCCGGCCGACGAGGTTCAGCCCTGTCGGCAGGCCGTCCGCGTCGAAGCCGTTGGGCAGGCAGAGCCCCGGCAAACCGGCGGCGTTCGCCGGGCCGCCCAGCGTCTCCGCCGTCGCCCCGGGGGCGTAGCGTCGGAACGGCATCCCCAGTGGTTGGGCGACCGTCGCCCGGGCCGGGGTGACGATCGCGTCGAACGGGGCGAACAGCCGGTCCAGTGCCCGGGCGAACTTCGCCCGCACCCGCAGGGCGTTCAGGTAGTCGACCGCCGGGATCATCCGCCCGGCGAGTCCGCCGTAGCGGTCTTCCGGGGCGGTCAGATCCCACGACAGCCCGGCGGAGACGAAGTCGTCCGACGCGGCGGCCAGTTCCGCGTTGAGGATCACCGTCGCCGCCACCTCGTACGGGAACGCCGGCAGTTCGATCTCCTCCACCGTGCCCAGCGAGCGCAGCGCTTCAAGGCTGGCTTCGTAGTTCTCCCGCACCGCATCCTGCGCCCGCTCCGCCGCCCCGGGCAGGACCGCCAGCTTGAACGGCGGCGTCCTCACCCGCTCCGGCGGATAGCGGTAGGCACGCTCTGCGACCATCTCGTCAGGAGCGAACGCCTCACCAGCCCCCCCTGCTTCGCCGTCGTCGTTAAGCGGCGCGCCCCCAGCGATCGCATTGAGCACCAACCCGCAGTCGTGCGCCGTGCGGGCCAGCGGGCCGAGTTTGTCCATCGTCCAACTCAGCGTCATGCAGCCGGCCCGGTCGACGCGGCCGAAGGTCGGCCGCAACCCGCACACGCCGTTGTTGTTGGCCGGGGAATGAATGCTGCCCCACGTCTCGCTGCCGAGGGCGAACGGCAATAACCCGGCCCCCACCGCGCTGCCGGAGCCGCTCGAACTCCCCCCGGCCCAACGGTCCTCGCCCCAGGCGCAGACGGCGGGGCCGGTGAAGGAGGCGTCCGGCTGCTCGTAGCCGAACCCGCCGGCCCACTCCGCCATCGCCAGCTTCGCGCACAGCACGGCCCCGGCCGCGGTCAGCTTGGCGACGGCGGCGCTGTCCTGCTCGAACCGCTGATTCCGCAGCGGTTCCGCCCCCCACGTCGTCGGGTAGCCCGCCGCGGCGAGCAGATCCTTCACCCCGTACGGGATGCCGTGCAGCGGGCCGCGATCGACGCCGAGCGCCAACTCCGCGTCCGCCCGCTCCGCCTCCCGCAACGCCCGCTCCCGGGTGACGGCGACCAAGGCGTTCAACGTCGGCCCGTGCGTTTCGAGCCGGTTCAGGCAGAACTCCGTTAGTGCGACCGACGAATACTCCCCCCGCCGCAGGGCCGCGGCGTGCGTGGGAAGGTCGGCGAAGGCGTCGATCGGCATCGTTTCAAAGTATTCGCCGTCCAAGCCGGACGCATGCGTCCGGCGGTGCTCACATCCCGTTCAGCTTCAACCACAACAGCACGGCCCCCAGCAGGGCCAGCCCGGCGATCAACCGGTCCCCGCCGCGGCAGAGCAGCAACCCCAGCCCCCCGCAGGCCGCCGAACCCTGCAATAACCCGTCCCGCGGCCACGGGTCCGGCGAATTCCAGGCGAACCAGACCGCCCCCACCCACGCCAATACAGCAAGGAACGCGAGCCACCGCGTCCACGACGGCCGGTGCGTCCGCCGCACCTCCCGGGCCGCGAACTCCGCCGGCGATTCGCCGCGACGGGGGCGGCTCACGGCGTCGCCTCCGCGCCGGCTCGATCGTAGCCCCGCCACGTCAGCCAAAGGCCCCACGCGATCAACGGAGGGGCGAGGAACGCTGTGAGATAGGAGGCGAGTTGGACGAGATGGTACCAGGGCTGCTGGAAGACTTCGGCCCGTTCATCCGGCTGACACAGGATGACGATCCACGGCCAGACGGTGCGGAGCACGTGCGTGACCGCCAACAAGCCCGTCCCCGCCGCAAGCGGTCGGGCGCCGGGCGTGCCGATTCCGCACCTCCGCACGGCCATCGCACAGCACATTGACCAGATGGCGGCGTAAAGAAACGCCGGCGCGATGTTGTGTAACAGCAGTTGGACCGCTGGACCATGGACCAAATCGATCATCCGCCCTCTCCTTCAACGGCGTTGCGGTCGCGGCCGATCAGGTCGCCCGCCCGATACGCCGCCCACAGCGGCCCCGGGCCGTCGGCGTTGGTGAGGTTCGTCTCGGCCAGGATTTGGCCGTAGTACAGGTTCGTGGCGATCTGCCGGGCGATCTCCGGCCGCTTCGCCTCGACGCGGCTTTCGGGGAACTGACTGAGCAGCACCTCGTACAGCAATGCCGCCTGCACGCCGATCCCCCGCGGCACGGGAGGTTTGGGCGCCGTCAGCGGGGGGCGGGGCGGCTCGGCCTGGACGGCGTCGCCGGCGGCCGCGGCGACGACGCTCGCGGCGACGGTTTCGCCCAGTTGGCGGCGGGTCAGCGGGACGCTCATGCGGCCACTCTAGCGACGAAGCCGGTTCGCCGGTTGGTTCCGGCCGCGGTCCCGGCGATACTGCCGCTCCGCTTCCCCCTTCACCGGTCGCCCCCCGATGCAGACCGTTCGCTTCGCCCGCCGCCTCCTCCAACGCGCCGACGCCAAGGCGATCTGGAAGATGGCCTGGAATCTCGGCCTCGGCGGGGCCAACAGCGTGCGGCTGCACAAAAAGCGGCTGAAGTCCGGCCAATTCTTCCCGCCGTTCCTGTACGTCTCCGTTATTAATTCCTGCAACCTGCGCTGTCAGGGCTGCTGGGTGGACGTGGCCCACGAACGGCAGACGATCGACCTACCCACGATGGACCGCCTCATCCACGAGGCGAAGGAGATGGGAAACCGCTTTTTCGGCCTCGTCGGCGGCGAGCCGTTCATGCACCCGGACCTGCTGGAGATCCCCAAGCGGCACCCGGGCTGCTACTTCCAGATCTTCACCAACGGCCAATTCATCACCGCCGACGTGGCGAAGGAGATGCGGCGACTGGGTAACGTCACGCCGTTAATCAGCGTGGAGGGGAACGAAACCGTCTCCGACGAACGCCGCGGCCGGAAAGGCGTGTATAACAAGACGCTCCGCGGCATCAAAAACTGTCTGGAGCACAAGGTCCCCACCGGCGTGTGCACCAGCGTGGCGGCGTCGAACTTCGACGACCTCGTCAACGACGCCTGGCTCGACAAATTGATCGAGATGGGCGTGCTCTATACTTGGTTCCACGTCTACCGCCCGATGGGGCCGGACGCCTGCGAGGATCTTTGCCTCTCCCGGGCCCAGCAGAAGGCCCTGCGAGAGTTCGTCGTCACCCGCCGGGCCAGCAAGCCGATCGCGATTATCGACGCCTATTACGACGGCGAGGGCAAGGCCCTCTGCCCCGCCGTGACCGGGATTTCGCACCACATTAATCCGTGGGGCGACATCGAACCCTGCCCGATCGTGCAGTTCAGCAAGGAGTCGATCCATCAGGAGGGCGGCCGCACCGGTGCCGACCCCCGCCACCTGCGGGATCGGTTCTTCGAGAGCAAGTTCCTCAAGGACTTCCGCGACGTCGCCGCCGCCAATACCCGCGGCTGCATCGTGCTGGAACGGCCGGACCTCTTAAAGACCGTGGTGGAGGCGAACTCCGCCGAGGACAGCACCGCCCGCCGCACCGCGATGGCGGAACTGTCCGCGATGACCGTCCGCACCAGTCAATTTCACCCCGGCGACGAGGTGCCGGAGAAGAGCTGGGCCTATCGACTGGCGAAGAAATATCTGTTCGCCGACTTCGGCGTCTACGACGGCCACGATCACACCGATAAGGCGGCCCCGTACCTGTTGGATCGGGCGGAGGCCGACGGCGAGCTGCCGAAGCCCGCCGCCAAAGAGGCGAACCTTGTGCAACTGACGGTCTAAATGGTCGTCGCGCCGCACCAACCCGAAGCGTCAGCGAGGGCTTCGGTCGCGTGTCCGGGCTCGCCCTCGCTGACGCTTCGGGTTGGTGAAGAGCGATGACGGCTTCCGTACTCGTGCTCAACGCCGGCAGCAGTTCCCTGAAATGGGACCTGTTCGCCGCCCCGGCGTTCTCGTCGCTGCGATCCGGCATGATTGAGCGGATCGGCGAGAAGGGCGGCGCTCTCGATCACGCCGCGGCGCTGGCCGCCGTACTGGACGAACTGGGCGAGGCCCGGCCGGCGGTCGTCGGGCATCGGATCGTGCACGGCGGGCGAACCTTCACCGGGCCGGCGCTGTTAGATGAGGCGGCGATCGCCGAGGTGGAACGCCTCGTCCCGCTGGCCCCCCTGCACAATCCGCCGGCGCTAGCGGGGATTCGAGCCGTCGCGGAGCGATTGCCGAACGTGCCGCAGGTCGGCGTCTTCGACACCGCCTTTCATCAGACGATGCCGGAGGCCGCCGCCCGCTACGCCCTGCCGGCGTGGTGCGAACGGGAGCACGGCGTCCGCCGCTACGGCTTCCACGGCACCTCGCATCAATACGTCTCCCGCGTCGCCGGGGATTATTTGCAGCGAACCGACGGCCGCGATCCCGTCGAGTTAAATCTCGTCACCCTGCATCTGGGCAACGGGTGCAGTGCCGCGGCGGTGGCGGGGGGCGTGTGCGTGGACACCAGCATGGGTCTGACGCCGCTGGAGGGCCTCGTGATGGGGACCCGCTGCGGGGACCTCGACCCGGCCGCCGTGACCTACCTGCAACGTGCGGCGGGGCTGTCCGCGGAGGAGGTCGACCGCCTGCTGAACCGCGAGAGCGGTTTGAAGGGCCTGTGCGGCGAGAACGACGTCCGCCGCGTGCTCCAGCGGGCCGCCGCCGGCGACGCGGACGCCGAACTGGCCCTCGACATTTATTGCCGCCGCATCCGCAAATACGTCGGGGCCTATGCGGCGGTCCTGGGGCGGTTGGACGGTCTGGTCTTCACCGCGGGCGTGGGGGAGAACGCCGCGGAGATCCGCCGCCGGGTCTGCGAACCGCTGGCCGGGTTCGGGGTCACGCTGGACGCCGCGGCGAACGCGGCGCGGTCGGGCGAGGTCCGCCGCATCGACGCCGGCGGCCCCGTCGCCGTGCTGATCGTGCCGACCGACGAGGAAACGGAGATCGCCCGGCAGGCGTGGTCGGTCGCGGGCGGCGACCTTGCGGCCGCCGACGCCTAGACTGTCGCCATGTTTCATCAGCACACGCTCGCCAACGGCGTCACCGTTCTCGCGGAACTGGACGCCGACGCCCACTCCGTCGCCGCCGGCTACTTCGTGCGGTGCGGTCGGCGGGACGAACCGGACGAGTTGGCCGGCGTCTCCCATTTCCTGGAGCACATGGCCTTTAAGGGGGACGAACGCTACAGCGCCGAGGATATGAACCGCGTCTTCGACGAGATCGGCGCCCGCTACAACGCCTACACCTCCCACGAACAAACCGTCTACTACGCCGCCGTCCTGCCGGAGCACCTGCCGGTCGCGGTCGATCTGCTCTCCACCCTCACCCGGCCGATCCTGCGGGACGAGGAGTTCGACCTGGAAAAGCAGGTCATCCTGGAGGAGATCGGCATGCACGAGGACCAGCCCGGCAGCGTGGCCTACGACGCGCTCAACGAGGCCCACTTCGCCGGGCACCCGCTCGCCGGCAGCATCCTGGGCTCGAACGAGTCCATCGGCGGTCTGTCGATCGAGGCGATGCGGGATTATCACGCCTCCCGGTACGTCGGCTCGAACCTGATCCTCGCCGTCTGCGGTAATGCCCGGTGGGAGGACGTCCTCAAACTCGCCGAGGAGCACGCCGGCCGGGCGCCGCAGGGCGAGACCGACCGCCCCCTGCCGGAGCCGCACCCGCCGGGGGCGCTGCGGACGATTTATAAACCGGAGAACGCCCAACAGACGGTGATGCTGGCGGGGAACGCCCCCGGCAACGCCTCCCCGCTGCGGCACGCGGCGGAGTTATTGAGCGTGATCGTCGGCGACGACACCGGCAGCCGCCTGTTCTGGGAACTGGTCGACCCGGGCCGCTGCGAGGCCTGCGAACTGAGCTATACGGACTTCGCCGGGGCCGGCATGTACTTCACCTATCTCTCCTGCGACCCGGACCGGGCCGCCGAGAACGTCGCGGCCGTGCGGGGCGTATTCGACGCCGTCAACGCCCGCGGGATCACCGCGGAAGAATTAGCCCAGGCGAAGAATAAAGTCGCCAGCCGGATCGTCCTGCGTAGCGAACGCCCGATGGGCCGGCTGGGCAGCCTCGGCGGCAACTGGCAGGACCGCGGCGAATATAAAACGGTCGAGGACGACCTCGCCGATCTGCGGCGGCTGACCGTGCACGATCTGCGCGACCTGCTGACGGAGTTCCCGTTGGAGATCGTGACCACCGTGGGGGTCGGCCCGTTGGAGGCGCTGGCTCCGTAGGGTCCCCGCACTGCGGACCGGGCCGTGAGCTCCACGCTTGCCACGGACGGCCCGCACAGCGGACCCTACGGGGATGGACGTTCGCGACATGACCGCCGCCGATCTGGAGGCCGTGCGGTCGATCTATAATTACTCCGTGGAAAAGACGACCGCCGTCTGGACGGAGGCGACGCGGTCGGACGCCGAGCAGCGGGCGTGGTTCGCGGAGAAACAGGCGGGCGGCTGGCCGGCGCTGGTGGCCGTGGAGACGGACGGCGACGCCGTGCTGGGGTTCGCCACGCTGGGAGCGTTTCGGTCGCAGCCGGGGTTTTGCCGGACGGCGGAGCACAGTATTCACGTCTCCCCCGCCGCCCGCCGTCGCGGCGTCGGGCGGGAATTATTGGAGGCCCTGCTGGTACGGGCCTCGGCGATGCCGCTGTGGGCGGTCGTCGGCGTGATCTCCGCCGACAACGTCGCCAGCCTCGCCCTGCACGAGTCGTTCGGCTTCCAGGAGGTCGGCCGCTTCCCCGGCGTCGGCGTGAAGTGGGACCGCCGACTGGACGCGGTGTTCGTGCAGAAGACGCTCGCCTGACCGCCCCCGAAGCGGTCACGACTTGGCGTCCGCGGCCTGCCCGTCGGGCTTCCGCTTTTCGAGTCGACCGGCCGCCAACAGCACGCCCAACGCGGTGATCGCGGCCGTCACGGCGACGCGATAGTGGCCGAACCCGCAGGCGACGCCCAGTCCGCCGACGACCCAGATGGTCGCCGCGGTGGTCATCCCCCGGACGTCGCCGCGCGACTGGATGATCGCGCCGGCCCCTAAGAACCCGAGCCCCCCGATCACGCCGGAGACGGCGCGGACCGGGTCGGCGCGGATGCCGTCGTTCGGGAAGACCGACAACGACAGGCACAGCTCGATCGTGACGAGGGTCACCGTGGCCGCCCCGATGGCGACCATCATATTCGTGCGCAAGCCCGCCGGCTTGTCGTGCACTTCACGTTCCCAGCCCAGCACGCCGGCGATGCCGGCCGCGGAGAGAATGCGGACGACGATCTCACCGAGAGTGAGTTCTTCCATCAGGGGTCTCGGCTCAAATTCATCCTGAGTCCGACAGAGGACGCAAGCGTTCGTCGGGCGCCACGATTGAATTCACGGCGCCTTCCGCATCGCGACGTAGAAGCCGACCAAGCTGGGGCTGAACAGGATGGAACACACGCCCCCGGTCATGAGGGCGTGCATAAACTCCCGCTCAGCGGCGGCGTAGATCATCAATCCGCCCCCGGTCACCAGCCACATGAGCAGGCCCGGGGCGGTCATCAACAGCGCGATCAGCCGGGAGCCGACGTTTGCCTCGAACAGGCCGAAGAGTCCCACGACCGCCGCGAGAGCTCCGACGACGAAGAAAACGCCGGTCAAGCCCACTGATTCACTCCTCCTCGCCGGCCCCGTTCTCGTCTTCGTCGGCGACGGCGGCGACGGAACCGATGCCGCAGACGCTTTGCTTGACGGCCTCGACGCGGTCGGCGGGCGGTTCCTCGGAGGGCACGTCGACGTATTCGGCCTTCTCCAGCAGGAAGTCGATCGCCTTCCGCTCACGCAGCTGGGCGGCGAGGTTCTCAATCATGCCGCTCTTGGCCAGGCGGGACCGCACGCGGCGGACCGGTTCGCCCTGTTGGAGGGCCATCAAGGTGATCTCGCGGTCGATCTCGCCGGGGGTCGGCTCGATGTCGTTCTCCTCGGCGACGCGGTCGAGGATGAAGTGCTCCTTGAGTGCCTGCCGGGTCGAACTGAGGGCGTTCTGCTTCAGTTCGTTCTCGCGGGCCCGGATCTGGGCGGTGGTGAAGCCGGCCTGCTGCATTTCGAGCAGTTCCCGCCGCAGGGCGTTCTCGGTCTGGCGGCGGACGAGCTTCTCGGGCAGGTCCCAGTCGGCGGACTCCGTCATGCCGGCGAGCAACTGCTCCCGGGCGCTCTGCCGCTGGCGGTACTCCCGCTGACGGGTGAGCGAGTCGCGGATCTGCGTGTCCAGCTCCTCGGCGCTCTCCACGCCGATGCGGTCCAGCAGTTCGCGGGTGAGGGTCGGCAGTTTGAGGGTCGAGATCGCCAGCACCTCGAACTTGCCGGTGACTTCCTCGCCGCGGAGTTCGACGCGGTCCGCCTCGGGGGAGACGGTCAGGGTGGCTTCCTTCACGTCGCCGACCTTGGCGCCGGCGATCAGTTCGTCGAAGCCTTCCAGCTCCGCGTCCTGGAGGCGGAGGACCGGCTTGAGCTTGGCCTTCAGCTCCGGAACGACGTTCAGTTCCTTGCCGTCGTGGGAGAACTTCACCTTCAGCTTGACGGTGTCGCCCGCCTCGGCGGCCCGCTCCTGCGGTTCGAGGCGGCCGTACTGGGTGAGGAACTCCTCACGGTAGGCGGCGACCTCGGCGTCGGTCACTTCCGCGTCCGGACGCTCGATCTTCAGGCCGGCGAGGTCCGGGGTGTCGAACTTGGGACGGACTTCGACGTCGAACTCGTACTCGAAGTCGCCCTCGTCCGGCAGGTCGAGGGTGGTGACGTCGAGGTCCGGCTCGTTGATCGGGTCGAGGTCCTGCTCCTCGGAGACCTGCTCCAGGCTGTCGATCAGCACGCGCTGCTTGACCTGGCCGGCCAGTTCGTCCTTGAAGCGCTTCTTGATCAGCGAGACCGGCACGCGGCCGACGCGGAAGCCGGGGACGGCGGCCTGATCGGCGTACTCTTCGAGGGCCTCTTCCAGGGCGGCGTCGATCTCCGCCCGGGGGACGGTGACCTTGACGTGCTTCAGGCAGGGGCCGGCGTCCTGCACCTCGACGGACAGGTCCATCTTGCGGCGGTCGTCCGCCAGTTCATCCCCGAACAGGGCGTCACCGGTCAGGTCCGGGTCGCCGAGCGTGCCGCCGGCGGCGGGGTCGTCAAGAACGGGGGCGTCGGTCGACATCGGGCAGAACGTGCGGGTCGGGAGCGAAATGCGGGCGGGTAGCGTACCCGCGTGGGAGATTTGCTCAACGTCGCCCGGGCGTTCTGGCCGGACGGGGAGCGCAAAAAGTCACGCCGAGGTCCCGGGGGACCTCGGCGTGACGACGTTTTGCAGGCGCTAAGAGCGGGTGACCGGGCTCGAACCGGCGACCTTCAGCATGGCAAGCTGACGCTCTACCAATTGAGCTACACCCGCCTGCGTGACCCGCCGAACCGTCCGAAACCGGACGACTCGCCGCGTCGGGGGGAACAGTATCGACCCCGGGGGCGGGGCGTCAACCGATCCTTTCGAAGGACACGCCGACCGCCGCGAAGGTTCGCCGCCCGCCCCCATTCCCCCTGGAACCGCGACCGTCAGGGAGCCGGCCCCCTGACGGTCGCGGTTCTTCAGGCCTCACTCGTCTCGGTCGTCCCGCGGCGCCGCCCGGCCGGTCCACCACAGCAAGGCCGCGGCGATCAAAGCCGCGCCGCCTCCGAGCATGAACGGCAACCACAGGCGATTGTGAATCGTCGGCTCTCCTCCCTGCACTCTGACGGGGGCTAAGTACGACCACTCAGACTGCGACTGTTCAGCGCAGTAGGTCGCCGCTCCGAACTGAGCCAGAGCGACGATCGCCAGCAGCACCGCCCACCCGCGTTTGTTCACCCCGCCGCCTCCCGCAGGCGGTCCAACACGGTTTGCGTGCGGAGGGCCAACTTCACCCCCGCCTCGTCCCCGCCGGCCCGGATGGCGGCGGCGGCGCGGGTGAGGAACTCGACCTGCGGGTCGAACGCCGGCAGTTCGACGCGGGAGGCGTCGCCGCGGCGGTCGTGGCGGAAGTGCCGCACCTTGTCGGGATCGCGGGGGTTCGTGAAGTCGTCGCAGACCAGGCTGCCCTCGGCGCCGGCGAACTCAATCCAGTTCCGCCAGGCGGTCCGGTAGCTCACGTCGAAGCCGGCGGTGCGGTCGCCCGGGAAGGTCAGGGCGCCGCTGGCGGCGACGTCCACGTTCTCGCCGGCGTGGTTCGTCTCGTCGGAGAGGTGACAGGAGACGCCTGTCGGGTCCTCCCCGAACGCCCACAGGGCGGCGTGCACGCAGTACCAGCCGAGGTCCCGCAGCACGCCGCCGCCGCGGTGCGGGTCGAGGCGGTGCTCCCCGGCGTCCCAGCCCTCGGCGTGAAAGCTGAAGGCGGCGGTGACCCGCTTCAACTCGCCCAGTTCCCCGGCGTCCAGCAGGGCCCGAAAGGCGTCGGCCCGGGGGGTGCGGGTCCACTGGGTGCCGTCGATCAGCGCGACGCCGGCCCCGTCATTGGCCCGGCGGCAGGCGTCCGCGAGGGCCCGGGCCTCGTCGGCGTTCGGGGCGAGGGGCTTCTCGCACAGCACCGCCTTGCCGGCCTCCGCGGCGGCCCGGCCCCATTGCAGATGGAGGTGCGGCGGGAGGGCGAGGTAGACCGCGTCCACCGCCGGGTTCGCCACCACCTCTTCGTAACCGCCGGCGAACGGGATCTCGTGCCGGTCCGCGAACGCGGCGGCCCGGACGGCGCCGCGGCTGCCGATCGCCGCCGCCGTCACGCCCGGGGTGCGGGCCATCGCCGCGGCGAGCTTGCCGGCGATCCGGCCGGCGCCCAGCAGGCCGAACCGCAGGGGGGCGGGGGCGTCGCTCATGCCGTCGACGGACTGGTCACGAGTCGCCGGACGGAGAGGAGGACGAGGCCGACTTCGACGAGGACGACGGGGCGTAGTCCCGCAGGCGGATCAGCCGGCTTTCGGAGAGCACCCGCTTGAGGGCCCGGAACAGTTCGGCCCGCACCATCCGCAGACTCGCCGGCTGGGCCAGCACGCGGCAGGTTCCGCTGGCGTGCAGGGCGTTCTTCTTCTTCGCCTGAGCGGCGGTGACCAGCGCCACCACCGCGAGGGGTTCGCCGCTCACGCCCTGGGCCTTGAGGGTGCCGAACAGGCCGAACAGGTCGTCGCCCAGCGCGTCGCCCATCAGCAGCACGGCGTCCGGGGGGTCGAGTTCGATCAGGGCGAGGGCGTCGTCGGCGCCGTCGCAGGAGGTGACCTCGAAGCCCCGGTTGGAAAGATACTCCGAGACGATGCCCCGCTTCGACGGGCGGTTCTCGACCAGCAACAGCTTGGGCAACGGGCGGTCGCCGCCGTCTTCCAGACCCAGATCGCTGGAGTCGTCGGCGAGGTCCGGCTCCTCGGCGGCCGGGGCGTCGTCCAGCGAGGCGGCGAGCGTCCGCAGGGCGCCGGCGGCCTCGGCGGCGGTCTGGTAGCGGGCGGTCGGCCGCCAGGCCATCAGCTTGCCCACCACCGACACCACCGCCGGCGGCAGGTCCGGGGCGAGGTCCACGATCGGGGTGACGTCGCGATACCGGCCGACCTCGTTCCGCTCGCTGCGCACGGCGGTCGCCGGCCAGGGGGGGACGCCGGTCAGCAGTTCGTACAGGATCGACCCGAGGAAGAAGAGGTCGCTGCGGGGGTCGTCGCGGGGGGCCTGCGTGGCCTTCTCCAGCGTGGAGTACTCCACGGCCCGCAGGTCGGCGCCCTCGTCCCCCTCCCCGCCCAGGCCGAAGTCCACCAGCTTGGCGTTGCCGGTGGTGTCGAACAGCACGTTGCCGGGTTTGAGGTCCCGGTGCGTGATGCCGTAGCGGGCCGCGTGGGCGAGGCCCTCGGCGATGTCCAGCGCGATGCCGACGGCGTCCTTCGGGCTGAGCTTCCCGCGGATCGTGAGGAAGTCCCGCAGGTTCCCCCCCTCGATGAAGTCCATGGCGAAGTAGTGCCGGCCGTCGTCCTCGCCGACGTCCCGGATGGGGACGACGTTGGGGTGATCGAGCTTGGCGGCCATGCGGGCCTCCTTCTCGAAAGCCGCCACCTGCCGCGGGTCCGAGGCGTGCCGGCCGCGGAGCACCTTCAACGCCACGCTGCGGCCGTTCTTGTCCTCGGCGCGGTAGACCCGGGCGAAGGCGCCGGCGGCGTTGCGGTAGATCAGCTTGTAGCCGCCGATCACCAGCGTCTCGATCTCCCCGTTGCGTGCCAGCTCCGCCTGGAAGTTGGTTAGCGTGCCGGCCTCCTCCAGGGCGTCGATCAGCGCCTCCGGCGTCCGCTTGGAGGCGGGCACCGAGGAGAGGGCGACGTCGAACTGCTTCTGCTCGATCAGCCCGCAGTCGGTCAGCCGCTTGGCCAGTTCCTTGACGGTCTTCGCCGGCCCGGACGGCTTTTTAGGAAGGAACCAGGCCACGGCGGACGCAGTGAGAGGAATGCGGGGAACCCCGCGCGGCCCCTGAGTGTAACGCCCCCGCGCGACGGTGGGAGCGTGATCGGGTCGCGGAAGGGGTCAGGGCCGACCGCCGGCGTGCGCTCGGGCCCCTCCGTAGGGTCCGTCCCGTTCGCGCGGCACACGGCCTTCCCCCGAAACCCGGGGGCCGGGCCGGCGTTCGCCTGCGGTTTCGCGGGTGACTGAAGCCTCCCCGGCGAACCCACCCCCAGAGCAATCAGCGGGGCGGCGACAGGGGATCCGGCAGGCGAGGTGCGGGAACCGGACTGCGAGGCGACGTGTCGGGGCACGCACACTAGCCGTCCACCCCCGCCACCGGCCACACTCCCGCGCATGTCCAATTCCGCCCCCTCCTTCCCCCCGCACCGTCCCGAGCCCGCCCCCGCCGGCGGACCGAACCGGTATTCCGCGCGCATCACCGCCCCCGCCAGCCAGGGGGCCTCTCAGGCGATGCTGCTCGGCACCGGCCTGTCGCTGAACGACCTGAAGAAGCCCCAGGTGGGCGTCGGCAGCGTCTGGTACGAGGGGAACACCTGCAATATGCACCTCCTCGATCTGGCCGCGGAGGTCAAAACCGGCCTCACCGCCGCCGGGCTGGTCGGGATGCGGTTCAACACCGTCGGCGTCTCCGACGGCATCTCGATGGGCACCGAGGGGATGAGCTACTCCCTCCAATCCCGCGACCTGATCGCCGACAGCATCGAAACGATCGTCGCCGCCCAGTGGTACGACGGCCTCGTCACCCTGCCCGGCTGCGACAAGAACATGCCCGGCGCCGTGATCGCCATGTGCCGGCTCGATCGGCCCAGCATCATGGTCTACGGCGGCACGATCCAGCCCGGCTGCCGCCCCGGCCGCACCCCCGCCGCCCCGGGGGGAATGAAGAACGAGAACCTCGTCCCCGACGCCCAACAGAACGACGGCGCGACCGAGGAAGGCGACAAGCTGGACATCGTCTCCGCCTTCCAGAGCTACGGCCAGGCGATCGCCGGCAGCATCACCGAGGCCGAACGGCAGGAGATCGTCGCCAACAGTTGCCCCGGCGCCGGCGCCTGCGGCGGGATGTACACCGCCAACACGATGGCCTGCGCGATCGAGGCTCTCGGCCTCTCCCTGCCCTACAGCAGTTCGATCCCCGCCACCGACCCCGGCAAGGTGCAGGAGTGCCGGGCCGTGGGCGAGGTGTTGAAGGACTGCCTCGAAGCGGACCGCAAACCGTCCGACCTGCTCGATAAAACGAGTTTCGAGAACGCCGTCGCCCTCGTCACGGCCCTGGGCGGCAGCACGAACGCGGTGCTGCACCTGTTGGCGATGGCCCACGCCGCCAACGTGGAGTTCACCTTGGACGACATCGCCGCCGTCTCCGAACGCACCCCGTACCTGGCCGACCTGAAGCCGTCCGGCAAATACGTGATGAGCGATCTGCACGCCGTCGGCGGCACCCCGGCGGTCATTAAGATGCTGATCGCCGCCGGCCTGATGGACGGCTCCCGCCCCACCGTCACCGGCCGAACCCTCGCCGAAAACGTCGCCGACCTGCCGGACCTGATCGAGGGCCAGCAGATCATCCACCCGGTGGACGATCCCATTAAACCGACCGGCCACCTGCGCATCTTGAAGGGCAACCTCGCCCCCGGCGGCGCCGTCGCCAAGATCACCGGGAAGGAGGGCCTGAAGTTCAGCGGCCCGGCCCGCTGTTTTAATAGTGAAGAGGACATGCTCGCCGGGTTGGAGGCGGGTAAAATTCAGAAGGGCGACGTGGTGGTGATCCGCCACGAGGGCCCGGTCGGCGGCCCGGGGATGCCGGAGATGCTGACCCCCACCAGCGCCATCGTCGGCGCCGGTCTGGGCAACGACGTGGCGATGGTCACCGACGGCCGCTTCTCGGGCGGCTCGCACGGCTTCATCGTCGGCCACGTGACCCCCGAGGCCCACGTCGGCGGCCCCATCGGCCTGATCCGCGACGGCGAAACCGTCACCGTCGACGCCGAGACGAACAGCCTCTCTGTCGACCTCTCCGACGAGGAATTAGAGACCCGCCGGGCCGACTTCCCGCTCCCCCCGCCCCGCGCCACCCGCGGCACCCTGGGCAAGTACGTCAAACTCGTCTCCGACGCCAGCACCGGCTGCGTGACGGACGGGTGAGCGGCCCTCCTGTAGAACCGCGACCGTCAGGGAGCCGGCTCCCTGACGGTCGCGGTTCTATGGGGGCGGCCGGCGATCAGCCGTCGGCTTCTTCGAAGATCATGGGCGGTCGACCGGCCGCGGCGAGTTCCGCCGCGACGGTCGCCCTGTCGTATTGCATCGCGGCACGGATTCGAACGATCGGGATTCCCGCAGCGGTGAGCGCTTCGTCTTTGACAGCGTCCGCCTTCCTGGCCTTCGCCGTCCGGTGGGAGCGGTCGTCGAGTTCCACAACCGCGAGCGGACGCATCGTTCGATCCTCGCAGATCACGAAGTCGACGTGCTTCTGCGACACCTTGCGAAAGTACGTGATGTAATTCGAGTTTTCCCGAGGAACCTCCACCAAATCAGCGAGCCGGACCTTCGAGAAGACCGTCTGACCTTCTCCCTTCGCGTCGTTCAGGACGCTGTAGAATCGTCGTTCTGCCGGCGACAACAGGAAGGCCACACGCCGGTAGGGCGGCGGCTCGTCCGTCGGCTCCGTCGGGCGTGCGGACATCCGCACTCGGGCCTCGCGTAGGATCGCGTTGACGGTCCAGCGGGAGGCCAGCGTGAACAGCGCCGGGAGGAGCACGAGGCTCAAACCGCCCAGCACGATCGGCCAGAAAAGCGGTTCCAACAGGCCGAAGAGCGTCGGCGATGGAGATTCCGTGGGCACGTGGGAGGTTTAATCGCAGATGATGTCGGTCCGTGCGAAGCCTAACCGACGCTGGGCGCCGTACCCTCACCGGAAAGCGTCAGCGGCGGGTGGCCGGGGTCGGCCGACGAGCGGCGCCGGACCAGCGTGAACACGTGGCCCGGCCGCCCCCGGGTGGACGACTTGGCGGACGGAGCGCTCGAACGTCCCCCGTTCCGGGGGCGGCCCGAACCACGCCGGCCCCACGAGCCAAGGCCCCAGCGGGCCGACGCCGGCCACCCGCCCGGGTCAGACGTCGCGTTCGATACGCTAGTCGTGGCCGTCATTCAAAGCGCCCGAGTCCGATTCGTTAAAGATCGAGTCCAGTAACGCGGTCCGAATTGCCCTTTCCTCGGTGGCGGGGGCGAGAACGCTCACCTGATCCCAGCCGTGGAGTCGGGTCGAACCCTTCGGCACCACCAGCTCTCTTCCACGCGTGATTAAGGTAACGACCGATTTGGGGGGCAGCGTCAACTCGGCGATGGTCGGTCCGATCGCTCCATCGGGGCCGGGGAGGTCGACGACGATCAGGTCCAGGTCGCTTGCAGCCATCGTGACAAGCTCCAAGCTAAACAGAGGGGTCGGACGAGCGGGAACGGTCAGCTTGAGCCAACGCGTCAGAAGCCCGAGCGTCCCGCCCTGCACGGCCACTGACAACAGCACCGCGAAGAACACCAGATTAAAGACGTCCTGCCCCACGGGAATATCCGCGGCCACGGGGTAAGTCGCCAGAACGATGGGGACGGCGCCGCGGAGCCCGGCCCAACTGATAAATAGCTTCTGTTTCCATGCCAAACCCATCCCCAGCGTGGAAATCCAGACCGCCAGGGGACGAGACACGAAGGCCAGCGCCAGAAAGAGCAAGATGCCTTCGAACCAGATCCCTGCCCATTGGCGGGGAAACACCTGAAGCCCCAGCAGAACGAACATGCCGATGTTGGCGATCGTCGACAGCGCAGCGGAAAAGTTCGACACGCCCTGTTTGTGGACGAACGGACGATTGCCCATCACAAACCCCGCGACGAACACCGCGAGCATCCCGCTGGACCCGATCAGTTGGGCGAGGCCGTAGATCAGCATGACGATCCCCAACATGAGGACGTAATAGTGTGCGCGGTCCTGCGGAGCGAGGGAGTTGAATAACATCAGGGCGCCGCGAGCCATCAGCCAGCCCAGCAACGGCGCCGTACCGAATTGCCAAAGAAACGTCAGAGCCATGATTGAAAACGGCGGATGCCCCAGGGTGAGAGCCTCGACGACGGCTACGGTGAGCATGATCGCCATCGGATCGTTCGCGCCGCTCTCGATCTCCACCGTGGAGGACAGCCTCTTCGGCAAGGATTGCCGTCGCAGGATCGAAAAGATCGCCGCCGCATCCGTTGACGACACAATGACCGCGAGCAGCAGCGCGATCTCGAAGTCCCAGCCGAACGCCCAATGCAGGATGCCGAACGTCGCCGCCGCCGTCAGTGCGACGCCCCAGGTGGCCAGCCCTCCCGCCGGCAGCGCAACCTCTTTCAGGTCCGCTCGCTTTGTGGAAAACCCTCCGTGGAACAATATAAAGACCAGCGCCAGGTTCGCGCCCTGTTTGGTCAGAACGATATCGTCGAAGTTCCACAAATTCAGTACGTCGCTGCCAAAGAGGATCCCCGCGCCGAGCGCGATCAGAATGACCGGGACGCTCCAACGGTCCAGCCACACCGCCGCCAGCACGACGGCGATGAGGAGCATCGGCCCAACGATGTAAATCACGTCCACGGGATCGGCATAGTCTCAATCAGGATGGGAGGCGCCGCGTTTCCTCCAGTCGCGGGTTCTGCCGCAGCGACGGTCTCGCCGAGCCGGCGCAAGACGACTCGCGAACGTGGTTTTGCGCTGCGTCGGCCGGCCGGCCGGCGGAGAGCGTAGGGTAGCGAAGCGGGGATCGTCGGGCGTCCCGGAGCCCACGACGCCTGTTCGATTTCTCCGCCCCTGAACGTCGCCCCCTGCCCGGGCATTCCTCCCTGCCCGAGCGTCCATGTCGCGCCGGCCTCGGCGAAGCGAGCGAAACGCCCTTGAGCGGCCGGGCGCCATGCTCTTACCGGAAAGCGTCAACGGAGCGGGACGATCGTGCGAGCGACGCCCGACGCCCGTGAGCGAGCCCGGATCGCTCTCCGTGCTCACCCGCCTCCGGCGTGAGAGCAGGGCGCACGGCGTCGTTCGAGGCCGCGGCAGCCCGAGGCGCGAGCCGAGGCCGGGTGGGCCGGCCACGCGGGCGCGCCTCGGCGTGCGCCTCGAGGCTGGCGATCACCGAGCAGTTCGTACTCGCAACCTCCGGTCTGGTCGGGCGTTCCGACAAAACAGGTCCCGACCCCGCGTAGGGTGAGGCCCCGACGTTCCCCCGCATCGACGCGGGCGGCCGTCGGAATTCTCGCGGGGCGGGCGAAACGGCCGACGTTGGTGACGGACGCCGCATTCGCCCGCCCCCGCGCCGGTCGGCACGCGCAGCCGACCGGCGCGATCCGCCCCCCGCCCGTCGGCACGGACGCCGACCCCGCCCCGCCTTCCCCCGGGAGAGCCAACGAGCCTCGTGTTCGTCCGGCCCCGGGTTCCGCGGGCGGTCGTTTCCGAAGCCCGGCCCCCTCTTCTCTGCGGAACAGGGGTCGTCGGAGCCCGAATCCTCCTTCTCCACTCCAGCCCCGGCGCACACCGGCCGGGCCGACGATCCGTCGGGCGGGGCGGCGAACGACGTGCGTGATGCTGAACCCACGGCGACACTTCGACCGGGCGACCCGACCGCGGGGGCGATCCCCCCGCGGCCGGGTTCGCCGCTGCGCCGCTTTCCCGTACCATCCGCATCCCGCACGGACGTTCAGCAGCGAGAGCCTCCCCCATGTCCCGCCCCCCCCGACCGCGACCGCCGCAGCCGTCTCCGGAAGAGTTGTCCGTCGATCACTCCCGAGCCGCCGCGGGGGTGGATCGGCCGGAGACGCCGGACGACCTCACGCCCCCCCAGCGGGCGGCGGTGGAGCACTTCCGCGGGCCGCTGTTGGTGCTGGCCGGGCCGGGGTCGGGCAAGACGCGGGTCATCACCCGCCGCATCGCCCGGCTGGTGGAGCGGGGCGTGGACCCGCGGCAGATCCTCGCGATCACCTTCACCAACAAGGCGGCCGGCGAGATGGCCGACCGCGTCGCCGCCCTGCTGCCCGGCACGCGGGTCTGGGTCAGCACCTTCCACCGGTTCTGCAGTCGGCTGCTCCGCCGCTACGGGCAGGCCGTGGGCTTGAAGGAAAACTTTTCGATCTACGACACCGCCGACCAGACGGCGCTGCTGCGGCGGGTGCTCAGCGAAAAGGACGTCGACGCCGCCGCCTATCCCCCCGGCCAGTTATTGAACCGCATCGGCCGGGCCAAGAACGAAATGCTGACCGCGGAACGGTTCCGCCTGAAGTTCGAGCACGAGGTCGGCGACCATATCGAAGCCGTGCTCGCCAAGGTCTATCCCGCCTATCAGAAGGCCCTGCTGGACAGCAACGCCGTCGACTTCGACGACCTTTTATTGCACGCCGTCACGCTGCTGGAGGACAGCCCGGAACTCCGTGAGCACCTGGACGACCGGCACCGTTTTATTCTCGTCGACGAATATCAGGACACGAACCTCGCCCAGTATCAATTAGTGAAGGCCCTCTCGCAGGATCACCCGAACCTGTGCGCCACCGGCGACCCGGACCAGAGCATCTACGGCTGGCGAGGGGCGAAGATCGAAAATATTCTGCGGTTCGAGCGGGACTATCCGGGTGCCAAAGCGATTCGCCTGGAGGAAAACTTCCGCAGCACCGGGGCGATTCTGTTCGCGGCGGACGAATTGATCGCCAACAACGTCCACCGCAAAGCCAAGAAGCTGATCGGCGTGGGCGAGGAGGGCGAGGCCCCGCGACGTTTATATTGCCGCGACGGCCGGCACGAGGCGGATCTGATCGCCGAGGAAATCCACGACGCCGCCCACGCCGGCAAGTACAAACCGGCGGACGTGGCGGTCTTCTATCGCGTCAATTCGCTCTCCCGGGAGCTGGAACTGGCGATGAGCCGCCGCGGCGTGCCCTATCAGGTCGCCGCGGGCACGGCGTTTTACGACCGGATGGAGGTCAAGGACACGCTGGCCTATCTCAAATTGCTGGCGAACCCGGACGACCGCGTCGCCTTCGCCCGGGCCGTCAATAAACCGAAGCGGGGCGTCGGCAATACGACTCAGCACCGGGTGTTGAACTTCGCCGACGCCCACGGCCTCGACATGCTCGAAGCCGCCCGCCGGGCCGGTGAGGCCAGCGGGGTCTCCAAGCGGGCGGCCACGCTGGTCGGCCGGTTCGCGGCCGTCATCGACGCCCTCAGCGAGAAGGCCCACGGCCCGGTCGCCCCGCTGGTGCGGGCCGTGCTGGACGAAAGCGGCCTCGCCAAAGCCTGGGCGGAGGGGGACGAGGAGGAGATGCAGCGCCTCGCCAACGCCGACGAACTCGTCACCGCCGCCGCCCAGTACGATCACGAACAACAGGGCGCCGGCAGCCTCGACGGCTTCCTGGAGACGACCGCCCTGCTCGCCGATTCGGACACCGTCGAACCGGAGAGCGGCCGCGTCACCCTGATGACGCTGCACGCGGCGAAGGGGCTGGAGTTCCCGGTCGTGTACGTCGTCGGGGTGGAGCAGAATTTATTGCCGCACGAACGCAGCCTGCGGTCGCACGACGGCCGCGAAATTGAAGAGGAACGCCGGCTGCTGTTCGTCGGCGTGACCCGGGCGATGAAAAAGCTCACCGTGACCCACACCCGCAAGCGGGAGGTCCGCGGCCGCCCGCAGCACTGCGTGCCCAGCGATTTCCTCACGGAGATGACGCTGGACCTCGACGACCGCAGCGGCGGCGACGCCTGGGGCTCCGCGGGCTACGACATCGAAGATTTTTCGCAGGACTACGATGACAGCCCCGAGTGGGAGCACCCGCAAGCCGGGGAGAGCGACGAGCCCGAGCCGACCGAACGCCCGGCGGGCGTCGGCTCCCTCACGCAAAATAAGCTGCGGCTCACCACCGCCGCGGGTCTGCTCAACGGCGAGACGACTGGGGCGGCCGTTCCTGTTCGGGAAGAAGGGCCGCTGGGGTTCAAGGTCGGCCAGACCGTCCGCCATCCGCGCTACGGCCTGGGCACGGTGACGCACAGCGACGGCAGCGCCCGCAACCGCCGCGTCAGCGTGCTGTTCGAGGACGCCGAGAACCCCAAAACCTTCGTCGCCAGTAAAGCCCCGCTGCAACCGGTCGGGTGATGGCGGATGTCGGATTTGGGATGTCGGATGTGGCGGATCGCTCCGCCCGAAGTCGATCCTTTCAACATCCCCCCTCCGACATCCCCCATTCCATTTCAAAATGCCGCCGCGTTTTAAACCGAAGGCCGACAGTCGGTTCGCCGCGGCCCAGCCGGCGCCGGGGCTGGCGGCGCACGCGGCGGGCTTTCACAGCTATTTGAAGGCCGAGTGCGGGATGGCGGCGAACAGCGTCGCCGCCTACAGCCGCGATCTGCGGCGGTTTCTCGACTGGGTCGCCCGGCAACCGTCGCGAAACGTCGGGCCGAACGCGGTGACCCTGGAGTTCCTGCTCGAATATCAGGCCGACCTGTCGGACGCCGGCCTCGCCCCCTCGTCGGTGGGGCGGCACCTCGTCTCGCTCAAGCAGTTCTTCCGCTACCTCGTGCTGGAAGAGGCGGCGACGGAGAACCCCGCGGAACTGCTGGACTCCCCCAAGCTGTGGGACCGTCTGCCGGCGGTGCTGAGTCCGCAGAAGGTGGAGGCGTTCCTCGACGCCCCGCAGGCCGAACGCGGGGCCGGCGAGGTCACCGAGGCGCTGATTCTTCGCGACCGGGCGACGCTGGCCCTGCTGTACGCCACGGGCTGCCGGGCCAGCGAGGTGGTCGGCCTAAAGGTCTCCGACGTGCGGCTGGGCGGCGGCTGGGCCCGGTGCCTCGGCAAGGGGAACAAGGAACGGGTCGTCGGCCTGAACCCGCGGTGCCGGGCGGCGCTGGAGGCGTACCTCGCCGACGCCCGCCCCCTGCTGGCCCGCGACCGGCCCAGCGTCAGCGGCGAGGGCGCCCCGCTGCTGCTCTCCCGCACCGGCCGGCCGCTGACCCGGGCGACCGTCTGGGACTTGGTGAAGAAGTACGCCGCCCTCGCCGGGTGCAGTTCGAAGGTGAGCCCGCACACGCTGCGGCACAGCTTCGCCACGCACATGCTCGCCGGCGGGGCCGACCTGCGGGCGCTTCAGGAACTACTCGGTCACGCCAGCATCCGCACCACGCAGGTCTACACCCATGTGGAGCACACCCGACTGAAGGCCGTCCACGCCAAGCACCACCCCCGCGGTTAGCCGGCCGCCCTGAGCGGCACGGCAGCCGGGACGGGGGAACGCTGCGGGGGGATCGAGTAAAGTTCGCATCCACGAACGCCACGCCTTCCGCCTCGCCCGCAGCGCCGCCATGACGTCCGCCCCCGCACTACCGCCCGCCGCCCGGAGGTTCCGCATCGGCTCCCTCGTCGCCCTGTTCGTCTTCGGACTGGGCGGCCCGGCCGTCGCCGCCGAGGCCGCGAACGGCACCGCGGCGGCCGAGCGACCGAACATTCTCTGGCTCACCAGCGAGGACAACAGCGTCGACTGGATCGGCTGCTACGGCAATCCGCACGCGGACACCCCGCATATCGACGCGCTGGCGGCGGAGGGGCATCGCTACCCCTACTGCTTCGCCAACGCCCCGGTCTGCGCCCCGGCCCGCAGCACCTGGATCACCGGGGTGAACGCGATCTCGATGGGCACGCACAACATGCGGAGCCGCTACCCGATTCCCCACGACCGCATCTCCTATTATCCCGACCTCTTAAAGAAGGCCGGGTACTACGTCGGCAACGCCAAAAAGACCGACTACAACATCGGCGGACGGCCGGACGACGAGGCGTGGGACACGAATAAAGCGGACTGGAAAACGCTCAAACGGCAGCAGCCGTTCTTCATGGTGCTGAATACCACGAAGTCGCACGAATCCAAGGCGTTCGGGGACATCAGCCAGACGACCCACAGCCCCGAGAACGTGCGGCTGGCGGAATATCACCCGGACGTCCCCGTCATCCGCCAGAACTACGCCCACTACCACGACCAGATTAAGAAGATGGACGCCGACATCGGGGCGGCGCTGAAGCAACTGGAGCAGAGCGGTTTGGCGGAGAACACGATCGTCGTTTATAACTCCGACCACGGCGGCGTGATCGCCCGCAGCAAGCGGTTCCTGTTCGACAGCGGCACGCACTGCCCGCTGATCGTCCGCATCCCGGAGAAATACAAACACCTGCGGCCGGGCGAACCGGGGCAGCCGGTGAACGACATCGTCTCCTTTGTCGATATGCCCAAGACCTGGCTGTCCCTCTGCGGGGCGGAGACGCCGGATTATCTGCAGGGCAAAACCTTCCTCGGGCCGGACAAGGAACCGCGGGACTATCACGTCAGCTTCCGGGCGCGGATGGACGAACGCTGCGACAACGTCCGCGCGATCCGGGACCGGAAGTTCCTCTATATTCGCAACTACATGCCCTACGCCCCCTGGGGCCAGCGTCTTTCTTATCTGTGGACCATGAAGGCCACCCGGGCTTGGGAGGAGCACCACCGAGCAGGCAAAACGAACGAGATCACCGGCCGCTTCTTCGGCACGAAGCCCCGGCACGAGCTGTACGACACGGAGGCCGACCCGGACAACGTGCGCAACCTTGCCGAGGATCCGCAGTACGCCGCCGATGTGGAGCGGCTGAGCGCCGCGCTCGACGAGTGGCAACGGGAGATCTTCGACTCCGGCCTGTTGCCGGAGAGTGAGGTCGTCCGCCTCGCCGACGAGGCCGGCGTCACCATTTACGACTACGTCCGCGACCCGCAACGCTACGACGTGCGGGCGCTGCAAGCCGCGTCGGCGTCCGCCCTCGCCGCCACGCCGGCGGATCGGGCGGCGCTGACGGAGCGGCTGTCGTCCGACGACCTGGGCCAGCGGTATTGGGCGACGGTGGGCTGCTTCCGGGTTCAGGAGCAGGACGCGGGGGCCGTCGACCTGGAGGCCGTGCGGGCGCTGCTGGACGACGAATCCCACCACGTTCGGACGATGGCCGCGTGGATCCTCTTCCGGGCTGGCGAACGGGACGCGGCCCAGGCCTGCTGGACCGGTCTGCTGCGGGACGACAGCTACGCCTCGCTGAAGATCCTGAACGTGATCGACTGGATCGGCGAGGGCTTCGAGCCCTACGCCGAGGCAATCGCGGCCTGTGATTACAGCCACGGCGGCTATGTGGACCGGATGAAGGAGTACGCCGGCGTCGAGACGTCGAAGGGCGGCTCACGGAAGTGACGGACCGGCGACGCGGCCCCACGGGGCGGCGTGGAACGGCGTATCGGGGACGCCCCCCGGTCGAAGGACGCCTCCCGGCGGACTACGATCCGGTCCCTCCCGGCGGACGAGCCCCGCCCCGCCCCGCCCGCCCCGAGCGCCCCCCGCCGTGTCCCACGCCGCGTCCGACGCCCGCTTCGCCGAGGGGCCGGGGTTTGACTGGCGCCCCCGTACCCGCGTGCTGTTCGGCCCCGGCACGCTGACGCGGTTGGGCGAACTCGTCGTGCCGCCCGCCGCCGCCGGCGAGGCCCCGCTGGGCACGCGGGCGCTGGTGGTGACCGATCCCGGCGTCGCCGCCGCCGGACACGCCGCCGCGGGGGCCGAGGCCCTGCGGGCCGTCGGCATCGAGGCGGCGGTGTTCGAAGACGTCCGGGCCAATCCGACCACCGCGGACGTCGCCGCCGCGGTCGCCGCGGCCCGCGACCATCGGGCGGACCTGCTGATCGGGCTGGGCGGCGGCAGTTCGATGGACGTCGCGAAAGGGGCGAACTTCCTGCTGGCCGGCGGCGGGGCGATGCGGGACTACCACGGCGTAAACAGGGGCCGCGGCACGTTCCTGCCGAGCGTCGGCGTGCCCACCACCGCCGGCACCGGCAGCGAGGCCCAGTCCTTCGCCCTCATCGCCGACGACGAAACGCACATCAAGATGGCTTGCGGCGACGGCCGGGCGGCCTTTCGGGCGGCGCTGCTGGACCCGGACGTGATCGCCACCGTGCCCGCCAAGGTCGCCGCCCCGGTAGCGATCGACGCCGTCTCCCACGCCGTCGAAACCGCCGCCTGCCGGGTGCGGGGCGAACTGAGCGGCATGTTCGCCCGCAAAGCCTTCTCCCTGCTGGCCCGCAGCGTGCGGCCGTATCTGTCCGGGGCGGCGACGGCGGAGGACCGCGCCGCGATGCTGCTGGGCTCCCACCTGGCCGGGGCGGCGATCGAACTGAGCATGCTCGGCGCCGCCCATGCGTTGGCGAATCCGCTGACGGCCCAATACGGCACGACGCACGGCGTCGCCGTGGGGCGGATGTTGCCGCACGTCGTCCGGTTCAACGCCGCCGACCCCGCCGTGCGGGCGATCTACGAGGACCTCGCCGCCGCGGGCGGTTTGGCCCCCTCGGCGGCGGGCTTGGCGGAGTTCCTCGACGGCCTGCTGCCCTTCGCCGGCGTCCACGGCGGGCTGGCCCGGGCGGGGGCCTCCGCGGATGACCTGCCCGGGCTCGCCGAGCTGGCCGCCGAGCAGTGGACCGCCGGCTTCAACCCCCGCCCCGTCACCGTCGCCGACCTCGAAGGGCTCTACCGATGCGCGTTCTGACCGCCTGCCTCGCCGCCGCCCTCGCCGTCGGTTCCCCCGCCGTCGCGGCGGACTGGCCCTCCTTCCGCGGCAATCCGCAACTGACCGGCACGACGGCAGACACGCTGCCCGACGCGCCGAAGCTGCTCTGGACGGCCGACGCTCCCGACGGCGTCGCCGCCACCGCGGCGATCGTCGGCGACCGCGTCTTCACCGCGGGCCTCTCCGGCGAGTTGCACTGCCGGGGCATTAAAACCGGCGAGCCGGTCTGGACCTACCGGACGGAGGAGGTCGGGAAGTTCCGGCCCGGGTTCCTCAGCTCCCCCGCGGTGGCGGACGGGCGGGTCTACCTGGGCGACGAGGACGGCTTCCTGCACGCCGTCGACGCCGCCACGGGCAAGAAGCTGTGGACGTTCGAAACCGGCGCCGAGATCATCAGCAGCCCGACCCTCACCACGGTTCCGGGGACCGGGCCGGGCGAGAGCGGCGACGTTCCCGTCGTGCTGTTCGGCTCCTACGACGCCAAGCTGTACTGCCTGACCGCGGAGGACGGCAAGCTGCGGTGGGAACTGGAAACGCAGGGTCGCGTGCACTGCACCCCGGCCGTGGCGCAGGGCCCGGAGGGCGCCGCCCGCACCTTCATCGCCGGCTGCGACGAGCACCTTCGCGGCGCCGCGATCGCGGACGGGTCGGTCACGTTGGACGTGGAGATCGGCACCTACCTGATCGCCTCCCCCGCGGCGGTGGACGGCACGGTTTACTTCGGCACCTACGCCGGCGACGTGTTGGCCGTGGACGCCTCCTCCGAATCGGTTCCCGGGGCGAACGTGCCGGAGGCCAAAGCGGTCGTTTGGCGGGCCGAGCCGGACGGGCAGTTTGAATTCAAATCCAGCGCCGCGGCGACGGCGGACCGGGTGTTCGTCACCGGCGGCAATAAGGTCGCCAAGGCCCTCGACCGCAAGACTGGCAAGACGGCCTGGGAGTTCCTATTGAAAGCCGGCAGCGAGAGCAGCCCCGTCGTCACCGGCGTCGGTACAGACAAGGAACGTATCTGGTTCGGCGGGGCCGACCGCACGCTGCACTGTCTGAACGCCGCGGACGGCACGGAGGTCTGGTCGCAGAACCTCCGCAAAGGCATCGTCGCCAGCCCCGCGGTCGGCGGCCCGGAGGGCGCCGCCGTGCTGGTCATCGGCACCGAAGGCCCCAACGGGCAGTGGTTCTGCTTCGGCGGGTGAGCCCCCGGTGAGCTTGATCCCGAGCAGGGCACGCGAAGGTGGGATACCAGCCCGATGCGCAAGCATCGGCCGTCGGCGCAGCCGACGCGTCGAACAACGCACCGCCGGAGCTTGCGCTCCGGGCTGGTATTGAACGCGACGCCCCGGTGAAGAGCGTTCTAGTTCATTCGAAAATCGCCGCCGTCGAGGCCGTCCAGCGGGGGGCGGGCGGAGAGGCGGTCCGCTTCTTCCCAGGCTCCGTAGGGGTCCGGGCCGAAGATGGGGTCGGCGGGGCCGTCCAAGACCGCGTCCGCGTCCACGACTCGCCAGTCGGCCCGGGCGAGTTCCTGTTCCAACTGCCCCGGACCCCAGCCGGAGCAGCCGGAGAACACGCGGTAGCGGGTGCCCTCGTCGCCGGCGTCCACGGCGTTCACCAGCCCCTCGAACGCCTCCCGGCTGTTGCCGACGAACAGGCCGGAGCAGACGGGCAGTTCGCCCTCGGCGAACTCCACGCTGTTGTGGAGCACGAACAGCGCCGCCGGCTCGACCGGCCCGCCGGCGAACACGGAATCATCGCCCTCCTCCACCTCCAGGTGACCGGAGAGCGCCCGCTGCACGGTGGTGTCCGTGGGCCGGTTCACGACCAGCCCGAACGCCCCGTCCTCGCCGTGCTCCACCAGCAACACGAGCGTGCGGTAGAAGTTCGGGTCCCGCAGGTGACGCCCCGCGACCAGGATCCGACCGCGGAGCGAACCGCCGCCGGCCTCGTCGTCGACCGGTTGGTCGTCGTCCGACTCGTCGCGGCCGTCCCGCTGAGCGGCGTCCCGGTCCGAGGCCCGTTCGGAGCGGCCGCGGGAAGGGCGACTGGCCTTCGAGCGTTTCCGCCCCGACGATTCGGGGCGGGGACGATCCGACTCCCCGGGGGAGCCGGCGGGTTCCGACGGGTCGGAGGGCGGGGAGGCCATGGCCCGCACTCTAACGCCGGCCGGGACGCCGTACAGCCCCGTCCTTCGCCCGGAATCCCGCGACCGCACGGGTCAGAACGGCCCGAACCCGCCGCACCCGCCGCAGCCCCCGAACCCACACCCGCCGCAGCAACCGGAATCCGGCACGAGGCCGCCGCGCCACCCGAGCCCGGCGCCGCAGCAGCCGGAATCCGGCACCAACCCGCCGCCGAATCCGAACCCGCCGCAGCCGACCGGCCCACAGCCGACCGGCCCACAGCCGACCGGTTCGCAGCCCACCGGGCCGCAACCAGCGTCGCCGTAACCGTAGCCGACCGGACCGTAGCCAGCGTCGCCGTAGCCGACCGGGCCGTAGCCGCCGCCGTAGCCGTAGCCGTAGCCGTAGCCGGGATCGACGTGCCCCGCAAAGCCGCCGTGGGTCGGACCGAACGCCGGCGTACCGTACTGGAGCGGAGCGTGATGGCCCGCATACGGAGCGCCCCCGACGACCGGCCCCGGCAGGGGGCGGACGCTGCGTTCCTCCCACTGCGGGGCGGCGTGCGACGGCCCCGGAGCGTGTTCAATCACGTCCGGCCCGGTCGCGGCGAACGGGTCCGCCGGCGTCGCGTGCAGCGGCCGCCCCCCGGAGGGCGTCCGGTACGGGTTGGGCCGCGCGTCGCCGAGTCCCGGCAGCGACGGCGGGCTCAGCGGGGCCGCCTCGCCTTCGACCGATGCATCGTCCGGCTCGCCCAATTCGCCCAGTTCGATCGGCTCCGGCGCCGGGATCGCCTCCGGCTCCATCCGCAGATCCTCCCCGCCGCGGGGCGCCGACGGTTCGTCGGCGTCCGGCGTGCCGAAGGAGGGATCCGCCGTCTCCGGGCCCGGCGGCATCGGCTCGTCCGTCGGCTCGTCCGTCGGCGGCGGGGTCGACTCGTCCACATCAGCCGCGTCGGACCCGTTCTCCGGCAGCGGCGGCACCGGGTTGCCCGGCCGCGGTGCGGTCAGCGGGCCCCGGTCCGCCCCGTCGTCCTGACGCCACGTGGGAGCCGCCGCCACGCGGGCCAGCCGCTGCGGCGCCGCCGTCTTCGAAGCCGACCGCTTCGGCACGGGCTGGAACCCGGCGTCGTCCGCCGCCGCCCAGCCCGGCGCCGCCGCCGTCGACCAGCCCGGCGCCACCGGCGCCGGCATCCCGCCCCCGAACTCCGCCGCGGCCGCGTAGGGGGCGAAGTAGGGATCGGCGACGGGAGCCGACATCCCCATCGGCGCCGGGAACGCCGCCCGGTTCGCACAGGGGCAGCCGGCGACCGCCGGCGAGCCGGCCAGCGGGGCGGCCGCCAACCCGAGCAACCCCGCCGCGGCGACTACGCCGACAGCCCGCCAACCCCGGGCGCCCGCCCGGCGACCCAGCGCCCCGATCCCGCGACGGGTCGGCGGCGACGCCTCAGCGGAGGCCGCGCCCGCCACCGCCCACACGGCGGGAACCGCGGCGGGCGCCGCGGGCGGGGGGGCGAACGTAAAGAGGGGACGGTGGCTCACGGCGGGGACCTCCATGCGGGGTTGAGGAAACGGGGGGCGACACGATCCGTCGCAGGCCCCGATCCGCAGGCAGCGCCGCTGCGTCGCAACCGAGGCCGATGAGCCTACCCGCCGCCCTTCCCGCCTGCGGTCGCTTTGCGGTTTAGAGAAACAAATCCGCCCCGCCGCCGACCGAGTCTTTCGATCCTCGCGGATCGAACCGCTTCGCGCCCGCGGCAGCGGCGCATTTCCACGGTTCAATTCAAGACGCGACGCCCGGCGACCGGTCACTCGCCGCGGCGACCGTCAAAGCGCTCTTCAACACGGCGTCGCGGCGTCGTGAGCCCGGAGCGCCAGCTCGGGCCGTGCGTCGTTCGTCGGTCGGCGACGCCGACGGTCGATGCTCGACCATCGGGCTGCCATGAAACGCAACGCCTCGCTGAAGCGCCCGTTAAAGCGTCACGCCCATGTCGGCGAACAACCATTTCATATCGGCCCAGACTTCCTTCTTCGCCGCCGGGTTCCGCAGCAGATAGCTCGGATGATAGGTGCAGGCGACCTTCGCCCGGCCGAAGGGGAAGAACTGCTTCCGCAGCTTGCCGATGCCGAGTTTCGTCCCCAGCAATTCCTTCGCGGGGACTGAGCCCCAGCAGACGATATAGTCCGGGTCGACGATCCGAATTTGAGCGTCGAGATACTCCCGGCAGTTCGCCGCCTCCGTCGGGGAGGGATTGCGGTTGCCCGGCGGGCGGCACTTCAGGACGTTACAGATATAGATTTCGTCCCGCTCCAGGCGGCAGGCGCGAATAATATCGTTGAGTAGCTTGCCCGCCCGGCCGACGAACGGCTCGCCGGTGGCGTCCTCGTCCGCCCCGGGGGCCTCGCCCAGGAACAGGATCGCTGCGTGCGGGTTGCCGGCGCCGAACACCGTTTGGGTGCGGGTGGCGACCAGTTCCGGACAGCGGGGGCAACCGCTGACCGTGCGTTCGATCACCGTCAGTGCCGCGGCCCGCTCCTCGGTCGGTTGCGCGGACCGCTCCGCATTGCCGGCGCTGCCCCCGCCCGCGAACAACGCCGCCGCGGGCGCCGGAGCCGACGGGGCGGGAGCCGACGCCGCGGCGAGATCCCGCGTCATCCCCGCCGCGAACTGACCCGCGGCCGCTGCTCGCTCGTTCGTTCCCCCCGCTTCGCCGTCGCCGACAGGCGCCGCGCCCCCGGGCGACGCGGTCCCCTCGTCCGCCACCGCGGACAGCGCAAACGCTTCCCCCTTGGGAAAGTGCGTCAGCCCGGCCCGGCGGTCGGCTTCGAGGCGGCGGAGAACGGACCGGCGGAGCGTGTCGAGATCCATCCCCCCACCGTCTCCCCCAACGCCCCGGAAGGCAACCGCCCCGCGGCGCAACCGCCGGCTCAGTCGTTCGTTTCGTCGTCCGTCGCGGGCGCCGCCTCAGCGCCCGCCGCCGCGTCGAGCGCCCGCAGCCCGGCCTCCACCGCGTCGATCGCCGCCGCCGCCTCGCTCGGCCGCACCGCGGAGGGGGTGTCGTTGGCGGTGTGAATCAGGGCCAGGATCTTCGGCAACCCGGCCCGCGTCGGCCGCCCGCCACCCTCCATCGCCTCCAGGAAGGCGACCGTTTCCACAATCTGCTCCCGCGGCAGCAGGCTCAGCGACAGCACCGTCATCTCCGCGGCGGGCGAACCCGGCTCCGCCGTCTCCCGCACCGCCGCAAATGGGCGGTGGTCGCTCGGCGGATACAGCGGCCCGATCACCGTCGGGAACGGCTCGCCCCCCGCCGCGGCCGTTCCCGCCACGAAGTTGCGGGCGGCGGTGCGGTCGTCCTCCGAAGGGTGGTGCGCCCACAGCGTGTCCCCGTAGGCGAACACGTCAAAATTCACGAACAGGTCCGGCAGCCCCGCGGCGGCCCCGGGCGCCGCCGGATCGCCCGCGGCCTCCACGAACGCACGGCTGCCCAGCAACCCCTGCTCTTCCTGATCGAACCACAGGCCGACGACCCGATGATGCGTCAGCGGCCGGGCCTGAAACCGCCCGAGCAGCTCCAGCACCGCGGCGCACCCGCCGGCGTTGTCCACCGCCCCGGTGCCCGCCTCGACCCGATCGAGGTGCGCCCCCAGCATCAGCGTCCGCTCCGGCGCCGCCCCGGCCGCCGGCGGCGGCACGACCGCGAGCAGATTCGTCCCCTCCCGCTGGGGGCCGGCGAAGGGGCGCCGCTGCGGTTCGAGCCGCAACGCCCGCAGTTCGTTCTCGATCGCGTCGCGGCGTCCGTCGAGCGCCTCGGCCGCCGCCACGGCGACGACCCGGCGTTCGAACCGCCGGGCGACGCCCGCCCCCGCCGCCTCGCCGGTTTCCCCCCCGCCCCCCGCCGCCGTCGACAGGAGAGCCAGCGCGGCGACGTGAACGATCATGACGAGCGATCCGGACGGGACTTCGGGAGCGTGAAACGCCGTCTCCGCCCTCCGCCGCGCCCTGGCGCCGGGCGTCAGGGCCGAGGAGAACGTCCGGGAGCGCCCGGGCGGACGGCGACCGTAGCCTAACGTCCGCCCGCCCCGACGCCGCCCCCGCGCCCCCGGAGCGACCGGCCTGTCGAACAACCGTCCGCCCCCCCGGCGAGGGCCCGCAACGCGGCGAACGCGGGCGGAGGCGAAGCGAAGCGGCGGATGAGCAAATCACGCCCCGTCCGTTCGGCGGCCTTTGCCGCTTGAGGATGCAACAGGCCTGAGGGGTCAGGCTCCCGCGGTCGGAAGGCCGACGCTCATCCGGGGAATCAGTCTGCGATCGCTGCGAGGCGTTCGACGGCGAGGTAGTACGCGCCGCAGATCTCCCTACCGTCGGCGTCGAGGAAGGCCGTCCGCAGGTCCAGCGGGCCGGCGGGCAGATCGAGTTGAACCGTGCAGGCGGTCCCGTCGGCGGCGACCGGAGCGGGAACGGTGCGGCCGGCGGCGGTCACGGTCGCGGCGGCGATCGGCAGGGCCACGCCCGCCGGGAAGGTCCCGTCGACGGCGTCGTAGGCCGGGGCCGGGGCGTCCAGTCGTAGGCCGCTTGCTTTCGGCCAGCGCCGCAGCGTCAGTTCGTACCGGCCGGGGCGGGCGACGGACAGAGCCCACGCGCCGTTCTTGCGGTCGCCGCGGCGGACCTGCGCCTGTTGGTCCACGAACACGTCGAGCCACTCGCAGGCGGTGAGGGCCGAGGGGTTCTCCGCGTCGTCCCCGACGACCACCCGGCGGACGGTCTGGGCGTCCCCTCGCACCTCCCCCCACCACCGGTCCAGGTGACTCCGCAGCCGGGCGACGACCTCCGGGTGATCGGCGGAGACGTCGCGGTCCTGATGCGGGTCGCGGTCGACGTGGTACAGGGCGCCGCCCGGCAGTAGCCGCCACGGGCCCCACAGCACGCCGGCCCCTTCCTTCCGGGGGACGGTGAGGTTCGGCAGGCCCCGCCGTCGGCGGGCGGCGTTCGGCATGCGGCTGTAATTCATGACCAGCGTGCGGTCGCCGAGCGTCTCCGCCTCGCCCCGCAGCAGCGGGGCGAGCGACACGCCGTCCAGCCCGCCGGGGGACGGCACGCCGGCCAGCTCGGCGAGCGTCGGCAGCAGATCCTGGACCTGGGTGAGGGCGTCCACGTCGCGGGGCTCGACCGCCCCGCCCGGCGCGCGGATCAGGCAGGGCACGCGGTGCCCGCCCTCCCACAACTGCGTTTTCTTCCCCCGCATCCCGGCGTTGTAATACAGCTCGCCCATCGTGCTTCCGTTGTCCGTGAGGAACACGACGACGGTGTTCTCCGCCAGCCCCGCCCGGTCGAGAAAGGCCGTGAGGGCGCCCACGTTCTCGTCGACGTTCGCCCCCATCGCGAGGAAACTGATGAGGTCCTCCCGCTCCTGATCCGTCAGGTCGGCCGCCACGTCCGGGCGGGCGGCCAGCGCCGCGCGGACCGGGCCGCGGTACTTCTCCGGCACGAACCAGGGCCAGTGGGCGGCGTTGGGGGCGATGTACGCGAAGAACGGGCGGTCGTCGTCGCGGCCCATCCAGTCCGTCGCCTCCCGGAAGAACACGTCGGTGCAGTAGCCGTCGTACCGCGTCTTCGCCCCGTTGCGGACGTACTCGTCCCGGAAGTAGTCGTTGTTCCAGGCGTCCGGCACGCTGCCGACGTGGGAGGAGGGGAACCACAACGCCTCCTCGAACCCGCGGTCCCCCGGCCGGAAGGGGAAGTTGTCGCCGAGGTGCCACTTGCCGAACAGGCCGGTGCGATAGCCGGCGTCCGCGAAGACGTTCGCCATCGTCTTCACGTCGGTCCGCATCAGCGCCCGGCCGCTGCTGACGTTCACCGCTCCGTTCCGGAAGGCGTCCAGCCCGGTCAGCAGTTGCCCCCGGGTGGGGGTGCACATCGGAGCGACGTGGAAGTCCGTCAGCCGGACCGACTCCGCCGCCAGCCGGTCGACGTGCGGCGTCTCCAGGACCGGGTTCCCGTTGAAGGAGAAGTCCCCGTACCCCTGGTCGTCCGTCATCACGACGATCACGTTCGGCCGGTCGCCGGCCGCGGCGACCGGCCCCGCGAACGGACCGACCGCACAGGGCAAGACCGCGAGCAGCGCCCACGCGAGGGGCGCCGAAGGGAGGGAGCGATTCACGGGCGAGCTTTCGGCGGGGGGAGTCGGTTGGGGGGCCGCGTCACGGCGGTCGGCCCCGCGGGCGGACGATTGACGGGGGAACGAATCAGCGGCCGCGGACGGCCATCAGTTCGTCGATCAGTACGGCGAGGCGGTTCGGGCGGCCCTTGATCGAGACGAAGCGGTGCCGGCCGCCGTCGTCGGGGACCCACTCGGTGTGGGCGTCGGAGTCGACGACCACCCGGCCGGGGGGGCTGACCGTCCACAGCGATTCCTGCGGGCCGCGGACCGCCAGCAGCAGGGTCGCCTGGTCGTAGGCCGGCTTCCCGCGATCGATCGCCCGGCCGCTCATGTACGGCCGGACCTCGAACGCCCGGCGGACCGGGTTGGGCTCCGGCAGGTCTTTCAGCCCCGCCCCGCAGATCACCTTGGCGCCCACCTCGAACCCCTGCCACTGCACCTCCGTCGGCCACCGGACCGCGACCGAGACCGCCGCCGGCGTGTCCAGCCGCAGGTTCCACTCGGGCTTCGCCGACCGCGGGAAGTGGCCGCCCATCAGCACCAGCCGCTTCACCTTCCGGGCGATCAGCGCCTCCCCGGAGAGCGGACTGGCGGCGTCCGGCCCGCTGTTCAGCAGGTCCTCCAGGTTGCTGAGTGCCCCGACGCTGCAGATCACCACCGTCCCGTCGGCGGCCGCCGCGAGCGTTTCGCGGTACAGCGGCAGGGCGTCCGGCAGTTCCGCGTCCGGGGGCGCGTCGTGGGAGAACTCCTCGGCCAGTACCGGCGTGTAGGAACTGGCCTTCCGCCCCACGATCGCCGGCCCGACGGCGCCCTGCTTGTCCGAGCCGAGCGGCAGGTCCGGCCGGCCGCAGAACGTGTTGATCACGTCGCACGCCGCCCCGGACAGCCCCGCCGGGTCGGTCGAGTTCGTCATGACCGCCAGGATCTCCGCCTCCCCGCGGTCCGCCAGCGCGTGCAGCACGGCGAGCGCCCCCACGTCGTCGCAGTCGCCGGCCATGTCCGTGTCGAAGATGACCGGGACCGGCGCCGCGTCCGCCGGCTCGTTCGAGCCGGGCTGAAGACAAAGTGAAAGCAGGAGGAGCGGCGTCACGGGGCGGCGGGGGCTTGGTGGGACGATGGTGGGACGAGGGCCCGCCGGGCGGCGGGCAGAAGCGGCGGGGAGCCGGTCATGAGCGCGGTCCGAGACGCACGCGGAGGGCGTCGAACAACACCGCGGCGACGATCACCAGCCCCGTGACGATCTGCTTGTCGGCGTCGGAGACGCCCATCTGGGCCAGCCCGGTCTGCATCACCTGGATCACCAGCACGCCGAGGAACGATCCCACGACGCTGCCACGGCCGCCCATCAGGCTCGTCCCGCCGATCACGCAGGCGGCGATGGCGCTGAGCTCGATCCCGACGGCGCCGTTCGGGTCGACGGTGGAGAGACGCGAGGTCTGGGCGAATCCGGCGAGGCTGCACATCACCCCGCTGAGAGCGAACGCCGCCACGAAATACGGCGCCGGCCGTACGCCGGACATGCGGACCGCCTCCTCGTTGGTTCCCACCGCCGTGCAGTACCGGCCGAACACCGTGCGGGTCAGCACGAACTGGCCGATCGCGACCGTCAGCGCCGCGGTGAGGAACGCCGGCGAGACCCGCAGCGCCCCCAGCGGCTCCCCGAACGCCTCGACCGGGCCGCCGAGGTAGACCGACTGGGAGTCCGTCAACTTCTTCGTCACGCCCCGGGCGACCTCCAGCATCCCCAGCGTGACGATGAACGACGGGATCCCGAACCCAACCGAGAGCGCCCCGTTCGCCACCCCGCACAGGGCGCCGACCGCCGCGGCGGCCGCCAGCGCCGCGGGCAGCGGCCACCCGTGGCGGGCCATCAGCACGCCCAGCGTCGCCGCCGACAGCGCGAGCAGCGAGCCGACCGACAGGTCGATGCCGCGGACGATCAGCACGAACGTCATCCCGACCGCCAGGAAGGTCAGCTCGGGGATCTGATTGGCAATCGAGATCAGTGTGGAGGTCTGAAAGAAGTTCTCGCTGCCGAGGCTGAACGCGGCCACCATCGCCAGCAGCGCGGCGGACAGCCCGCCGTACTGAATCAGCGATCGGGAGAGATGGGGGGCGGTCATACGCGGCGGTCCGCCGGGGCGGCGTCGGAGGTTGCGGCGGCCGGGGCGGCGTGGGAGGCGGCGGCGTGGGAGGCGGCGGCGTGGGAGGCGGCGGCGTGGGAGGCGGCGGCGTGGGAGGCGGCGGAGCAGGAACGGCGGCCGTCGGGGCCGGAGTCGAACGAGGCTTGGAGGATCTTCTCGCGGGTCCACTCGCCCCGCCGGAACGTGCCGGTCAGTCGGCCGTCGCACAGCACGGCGATCGCGTCGCAGGTCTCGAACAGCTCCTCCAGGTCGCTGCTGACGATCACGCACGCCTTCCCGTCGGCGGCGAGGGCGTCGAGCAGCCGGTAGATCCGGCGGCGGGCGGCGACGTCGATCCCCCGCGTCGGCTCGTCGAACAGCAGCACGTCCGCCCCGCGGACCAGCCACTTGCCGACGGCCACCTTCTGCTGGTTCCCGCCGCTGAGCTGCCCGGCGAGTTGGTCCGGGCCGTGGCACCGGACATCGAGGTCCGCAATCAGCCCCGCCGTCGCCCGCCGCTCCGCCGCCCCGCGGAGCAGTCCGAACTGGCAGAACTTCGCCCACAGGCTGCACAGGGTCACGTTCACGCTGACCGGCTGGGCCAGCAGCAGGCCGTCGGACTTGCGGTCCTCGGTGACCATCGCCAGCCCCGCCGCCACCGCCGCCCGCGGGTGGCGGAACCGACCCCGCGGCACGCCTCCGACCTCCACCGCCCCCGCGGTCGCGCGGTCCGCCCCGAAGATCGCCCGCAGCAACTCCGTCCGCCCGGCCCCCACCAGCCCGGTCACCCCCAGCCGCTCCCCCCGCCGCACCTCCAGCGAGACGTCCCGCACCGGCCCCCGGCACAGCCCGCGAACCCGCAACGCGACGTCCTTCGCGCCGTCGCCCTCACGACGGTGGGAGCGGAATGCGGACGGCCCGCCGTCCCGTTCTTCGCCGCTCATCAGGGCGACCATGTCGTCGGTGGAGAGCCCGGCCGTGTCCCGCGTGACGACGTGCCGGCCGTCGCGGAGGACCGTCACGCGGTCCGCGAGTTCCTTCACCTCGTCCAACCGGTGGCTGATATAGACGACCGCCACCCCGCGGTCCCGGAGATCCCGTAGATGGCCGAATAGCTGCCCGGCCTCGGTGTCCGACAGGGCCGCGGTCGGCTCGTCGAGGATCAACACGCGGCAGTCGCGGGCCAGGGCGGCGGCGATCTCGACCATCTGCTGCCGGCCCACCCCCAGCGAACTGACCGGGGCCCGCGGGTCCACGCCGGGCAGGCCGAACCGGTCCAGGATCCCCCGGGCCTCGGCGTGCAGCCGGCCGACCCGCAGCGCCCCGAGCCGGTTCGGCAGGCGGGCGAACAGCAGGTTCTCCGCGACCGACAACGTGCCGATCAGGTTCAGTTCCTGCTGGACGATCTCCACGCCGGCGGCCTCCGCCTCCCGCTTCGACGCCGGGGCGTACGCCGCCCCGCCCAGCGTCGCCGACCCGGCCGACGCCGGCGTCAGCCCGCTGAGGATCTTGCACAGCGTGCTTTTGCCCGCCCCGTTCGCCCCCAGCAGCGCGTGCACCTCCCCCCCCCGGACGTCCACGGACACCCCGTCCAGCACCGTCACGGTCCCGTACCGCTTCGTCAGCCCGCGGGCCGCCAGCAGCGGCGGGGCGTCGGCCGCGTCCGCCGTCACGGCGCCTCCCCGTCGGCGGCCTCTGCTTCGGCGGATTTCGCTTCGGCGGTTTTCGCTTCGGCGGCGATCGTCTCCGCGGTGACGAGGTCGACGGCGGTTTCCACATCCCCCGCGGCCGGCTCCCCGGCCAGTTCCCGCAGGGCCGCCTCAATGCCGAACACGGCCAACTCGTCGCCGTGCTGATCCACGGTGGCGAGGATCTTGCCGTCGCGGATCGCCTCCCGGACGGCGCCGATGTTGTCGAACCCGACGATCAGCACCTCCCCCTCCCGCCCGGCGCTTTTCACCGCGGACAGCGCCCCCAGGGCCATCGAGTCGTTCGCGGCGAGCAGTGCGTCGATCTCCGGATGTTCGCTGAGCATCGACGCCGCCACCGTGCTGGCGCGGCTCATCTCCCACTCCGCGGACTGGCTGTCCACGATCTCGATTCCGGCGTCCGCCATCGCCGCTTCGAACCCCGCCTTGCGTGCCCGAGCGTTCTCGGAGGTGCGGACGCCCTCCAGCACGCCCACCTGCCAGTCGCCCTTGCCCAGCGTCTCCGCGAGGTACGCCCCGGCCCGCTCCGCCCCAGCGGCGTTGTCCGGCCCGACGAACGGGATCGTCACGCCGTCCTGCCGGAGGATCTCCGCGTCCAGCCGGTTGTCGATGTTCACCACGGTCACGCCCGCTTGCTCCGCCCGCCGCAGGGCGGGAACGAGCGCCTTGGAGTCCGCCGGGGCGATCACGATCGCGTCCACCCCCGCGGCGACCATCTCCTCCACCAACGCCACCTGCCGGCTGAGATCCCGCTCGTCCTTGATGCCGTTGACGATCAGGTCGTACTGGTCGGCGTGCGCCGCCTGATGAGTCTCGGCCCCCTCGGCCATCGTCGCGAAGAACTCGTTGGCGAGGGATTTCATGATCAGCGCGACCCGCGGCTTGCCGCCGTCGCCGGCCGCTTCGCCGTCGGGCGCGTCGGTGCCCGACGAACAGCCGCTGCTCCACAGCGGAGCGGCGGCGAGAAGACCGGCGAGGGCGGACGCGGCGGCGAAGCGGCGGGACATCGTCACGGGGGGGCGGGGGGGCGGGGTCATCAGCGGTCTGCCATGAGGGCGTGGATGTCGGCGGCGGTCGCCATGCTGTCCTGGGCTCCGGCGGCGGAGGCGGCAAGAGCCCCGGCGGCGTTGGCGAACCGCACGGCGGCGTCGAGGTCGTCCGTGGCGGCCCACCGCACCGCGAGAGCCCCGGCGAACGCGTCGCCGGCGGCGGTGGTGTCGACGGCGATCACGGGGAACGGCGGGATCAACCGGGCGCCGGCGGCGTCGCACAGCAGCGTGCCGGCGTCCCCCAGCGTCACGGCCACCCGCGTCGCCCCGCGCTCCCGGAGGCGGTCGGCGGCCCGTTCGGCGTCTTCGGGGCTCTTCACCGGCAGTCCGCTGAGGATCGCGGCCTCCGTCTCGTTCGGGCACAGCAGGTCGACCGCGAACAACTCGTCCGGCAGGCCGGCGACCGCCGGGGCCGGGTCGAAGATCACCCGCACCCCCGCCCGCTTCGCCGCCGCGACGCCCGCGAGGACGGCGTCCACCGGGATCTCCAGTTGGACGAGCAGGACGTCCGCGGCCGCGATCGTCGCCTCCGCCGCCGCGACGTCCGCCGGCCCGACCGTGCCGTTCGCCCCGGGGACGACGACGATCGAGTTCTGCCCACGGTCGTCCACCGTGATGACGGCCGTGCCGCCCCGCGTCCCCGCCCGCCGCACCACCGCCCCGCAGTCCACCCCCCGGCGGACCAGCCCGTCGACCAGTCGCCCGGACGCCGCGTCCTCCCCCACCGCCCCGACCATCGCCACGTCCCCGCCGGCCAGCGCCGCGGCGACCGCCTGATTCGCCCCCTTCCCCCCGCCGAACTCCGCGACCGACCGGCCGGCGACCGTCTGCCCCGGGGCGGGCAGTTCGGCGCAGCGGACGACGAGGTCCGTGTTGAGCGAACCGAGGACGACCACGCGGGGGGCGGCGGGACTCATCGCGGCGCCCCCGCCGGGACCAGCTCACGCGAGCGGGTCCGCCTCGCCCCGGCCCCCGGGAGCGGCCCGCCGGAGGAGGCGCGGGCGACGAACTTCACCGGCACTGTGTACCGCCGGCGCCGGGGCGGGCGGCCGGTCTCCAGCCGCTCCGCCATCACCTCTGCCGCGGTCCGCCCCAATCGCCGCACGTCCTGGGCGGCGGCGGTCAGCGAAACGCGGAGGAACTCCACGTGCGGCACCTCGTCGAAGCAGACCATTGCCAGATCGTCCGGCACGGACCTCCCCGCCTCCGCCGCGGCCCGCAAAGCCCCGAATGCGTTCGGCGTGCTGAACGCAAACAGGGCCGTCACGTCCGGCCGATCCGCCAGCAGCCGGGCGGCCGACTCGTACCCGGACCGCTCCGTGAACCCGTCCCCCGCGACCGGCACGTCGTCGGCCGGCACCCCGGCGGCGGCCAACGTGCGGCGGGCGGCCCGCAGCCGGTCGTCGTTCGGGAGCGTGCCGGGCCGCCCCTGCACGATCCCGATCGCCCGGTGCCCCAACCCCACCAGGTGCTCGACCAGCCGCTCCGCCCCGCCGCGGTGGTCCGACGTGACGGTCGGCAGCGACCCGCCCCGAAACCCGCGGTCGACCACCACGACCGGCGTCCCTGCGGCGTTCGCGGCCTCCAGATGGTCCGAGTCCACCCCGACCGGGCAGACCACCAGCCCCTCCACCCGCCGGGCCTGCAGCTCGGCGACGAGCTTGACCTCGCGGTCGCTGGACTCCCCGCTGTCCGCCAGCAGCACGCTCCGCCCGGTCTCCTCCGCCCCCCGCGTCACTTCCTTGGCGATCGCGGCGAAGAACGGGTTGGCCACGTCCGGCACGACGACTCCCAGCAGCCCGCTCCGCCGCGACTGCAGGGACCGGGCCAGCAGGTTTGGCCGGAACCCCAGCCGCCGGGCATGATTCCGGACCCGGTCCGCCGTCGCGTCGCTGATCCGACACGCCTTCGCGTTGCCGCTCAAAGCCCGCGACGCGGTGGACACGCTCACCCCCGCGGCCGCCGCGACGTCCCCAAGCGTGACCGTCAGGTTCGAGGCGGACATGGGCGGGACGTCACGAACAGCCGGAAACGAGCGGGCCTTGTGCAAACGTTTGAGCAACATGGCCAAGCCCCCCGTCCTCCACAACCCAACCGGGCGAATCAAGCCTCGCGGCCGCGGGCGACGCCGCCGGGCCCCTCCCGCGGGACTCTCCGTCCGATCGATGCCGCGGGCGACGGAGGAGTAGAACGGGCCGCCGTTCACGATGGCGGTTCTCTCAGGAGACGCCGTCTCAAACCGCACTGGACGCCTTCGAAGTCGCCCGCCGTCCCCGCCCGGGTTCAAAGCGCCCCGCCCGGGCGACGCCGCCGGAGCCGGTGAAGGCCGGCGTGCTGGCGATGCTGGAGGCGAGCGGCGGATGAGCGGCGCAGTGAACCGATCAATGGGGCGCCTGCACGGACGGAAACGCGTGGGCACGCGTCCCCGTTCGCCGCGGCCCGCCCGCACTGACGCCCCCGCGGGCGCCGCCGGGCTGGAAACCTACGATTCAAGGGTTAGAGTGGGCGAACCCCGCCCCCCGGACGCCGTGTCCGTGGTGCGGGGGACACTCCTGCCGGAGTGGCGGAATGGCAGACGCGAAGGATTCAAAACACCCCGCCCGGGCGACGTAACCGGCGGAGGGAAAGAGACTTCCGGCGACGCCGAAACCGTGGTTGCCGGTTTGGTTGCCGGACCCGCTGAGAACAAGCCGCCCGAGGACCCCGTCAACCCGGACCTCGCCCGCGTCGTCGCCGCGTGGGAGACGCTGCCGGACGCGGTGAAGGCCGGCGTGCTGGCGATGGTGGGGGCGAGCGGCGGGTGATTCTCCGCCGAGGCGGTCACACTGGCGGCGGGAGGCTCGGGCTTTGACGGGTGCCTGGCGGCGCGAGGACGACGAAACGCGACCGCACAGTTCGCTGGGGTACGTGGCCCCGACGGCGTTCGCGCGGACGTGCGAGGCGTTCATTCGGCCTCTCGCCTAGCTCCTGCCCCGCACGTCCTGACCCTCTGTCCTCGCTCTCATAGCGAATGGATCAGTTTCTGGGAGCAGGCCAGCCGGTGGTGCAGATCCCACCCAGCGACTTCTAACCCCGCGGCTCGGAGCCGCCGGACATTCCCCCTGGACCGCAGCCGTCGTCGAAAAAGGCCCGATCGGCGGCCAATACCCCGAGGTCGAGGGCGAGGCGCACCGGGCGGGACAGTCCGGTCCGAGCGATGGCGGCGCGGGCCGATCCAGGAAAATCTTCGGGCACGGGCGGATCTCGAGTGCCGATCGTGGCGGTATGCCCCCCTTATACTCATGAGGGGTCGCGTTTCCGACCGTCCCCCCCCCCGCGACGCCGGCTGCCACTGGTTTTCCCTCGGCAGCAGAAACCGCCTCGCTCCCAACCGCCACGGCTGCGGCCTCAATGAGGTCGTTTGTCAGGTTCCCTCGGAGATTTCATGAAACGTTACACCCCCACGGGGCGGCTGCGCGCTGACCTCGATGTCGGCCCCTTGGTCGAAAAGCACGGCTTGGGCTATGTTTACGCCCTGTTTCTGCTCCAAGAGCGGCGGCTCCGCCTGAAGTATCCCCAGGCCGGTCGCAATTATCGGATTAGCTGCTTCGAGGAAGGGCTCGACGCCCTGCTCCGCAACCCGCACCGTCGTCACGCCGGGCCCAGCGAATCCGACACCGGCCCGAAGTTGGCGTACGCCGCTGAGCGGGACGCCCGCAAGCTGGAACATCTGAAGGCTGAGCCGGTCCCGCTCGAGGACGTGGTGCCGCCGACCGACGACCGCCTCGACCCGGCGGAGGGGGCCGAGTTGCGGGAGGCGTTTCCCGCCGCCCTCGCGACGCTTCGCACCGCCCTCCTGTCCCTGTCGCCGCGATTTCAGACGGCGCTGCTGATGCACTCCACCGAAGGTCCCGAGGCGGCGGCCGTCCGGCTGGGGGTGAAGCCGCGGCAGCTGCGGGGCGTCGTCCGTCAGGCCCGGGAGGCTCTGTCCGCCTGTGAAGGAGTGGCCGATGCCTTGGCCGTGGTCCACTGGTGCCTCTCGTGCGGGGACCGGGCGGAGTTCCAGTCCCAGATCGCCGGACTCCTGCGGCAGGTGAAGGCCGCGGTTCCTACCGAGGTGACGCCGTGACCGCTCGTCCCACCGACTCCGATCTGAGCTTGTTGCTACGTCTCCGGCCGCTCCCCCTCCGGGGTGGGTTCGTGCGGGCGTGCATCCCGCGGGGGGACCCCGGGGTGTACCTACTCTTTCGGAGAGGCCAGCGGATCTACGTTGGCCGCAGTGACACGGACCTGCGGATCCGCCTGAGTCAGCACGTCGGGGGCGGGGCAACCGAGTTCGCCGCCATCGTCTGTCCCAGCCCTTGGTCTGCCTACCGGCTGGAGCGGGCGGCGTACCTATCGCTCCGCCCGCCGTGGAACCGCGTCCTGCCCCGCCGCCCGCCCGGCAGCTGAATCGACGCTCACGCTTAGCTTCTCACTGCACGATTTCGGGGTGTGTCCCCCCCGGTAATCAGCCTCACTTTCCCTTCTTTGATCAACACGAAAACGACAGCCATGTCCGACAATTTCACCACCTCCGAGACCGCCGAACTCATTAAGGCGGATACCGCCCTCCGCAGCCTCCGGGACTCCGGGTTCACCTTGGCCGACGCGATCGGCGAGTTGGTGGACAATCCGCTGGACTCCGGGGCGAAAAACGTCCGTATCGGCTATCGGGTCGAGGATCGGAAAGTAGGCCGCAAAAAGAACACGCGGCGGTTCCTCAGCGCCCTGGCCGTCAGCGACGACGGCACCGGCATCCCGCCGAACATCTTGCCGCAAACGCTGACGGTCGGCTTCAGCACCCGATACGGGTCCCGGACGACGGTTGGCCGGTACGGGGTCGGCTTCAAGCTGGCCACCATTAGCCAGTGCCAGCGGTTGGAAGTCTACACCCGACCCCGCTACTTGAAGGCCGTTCGGGCGAATCGGGACGCCGGGGAACAGTGGGCCCACCAGGAGGACAACGTCGATGGCCGAGTGTTCCGCAGCTACCTCGACCTGGCAGAGATCGCTGACGGGACGCAGTGTGGTTACGAAGTCGAGGAAGTCGACGGCTTCCCCGAGGAGTTCGCCCACCTGATGCCGGAAGGTGAATTTGGTACGCTGGTGGTGTGGCGGAAGCTAGACCGCCTGAACGACGACAAATCGTTCGGCTCGACGGTAGACGAGAAGCTGTCCGGCATCGAGTTCTTCCTGCGGCGGGCTTACCGGCGGTACCTCGACGGCGGGCTGAATATCGAATGGCAGGTCGGCGACGCCAAGGACGATGTGCCAGAACTCAAGAGCCTCGCCCCCTACGATCCGACGTTTCGCTTGGACGACCCGGAGTCTTACTGGATTGCCAACGACGAGCGGCCTAAAGGGGAGCCTGTCCGTACCATGGAAGGCGAAGAGGTGGAAACCGGGACCGTGACGGTCGACGGGGAGGAGGTCACGTGGCGGGTCTACTTAACTCCGAAGGAGACGCGGTGGCAGAAGGGTGGCGGCGGCGTGGAGGGGCCGTGCGAGGGGGAGGAACGGCTGTTCAAGCGGCTTTATATCCCGGAAAACGCCGGGAAGATCAGCTTCCTCCGTCGTGGTCGGGAGATCAGCTACACCACCGTGCCGCGGTTCCTGCCCGGGGGGGTCGACAAGATCGACCGCTATATCGGCGTGGAGGTCGAGTTCCCCCCCGCCCTAGACGAGTATTTCGACGTCCGGCACGTTAAACGCGGGGCGGAGCCGGTCGAGAAGCTGCGGGATCAACTCCGCAATGCGATCATCCGCCCGGTCAAAGAAGCGCGGGATCGGGTGCGGAAGCTGTGGAAGGAGAACCGCCCCGAATCCACGGGCGGGGACCTCACCGGGGGGCGGTCCTACGTATCCAGCTTGGCGGCCGCGGCGAAGGCCTCATCCCCGTCTGGCTTGGCCGGCCGCGGGATTACTGCTGAGGAGGAGGAGACGCGGCTCCGACAGGCGGCGGAGCTGGCTGGCGTGACTGACCCGGCCAAACAGGTGGAGTTCGTAGAACGGGCCCGGCAGAAGCCTTTCGCATTGTTCGAAGGAGCTTGGCCCGGCAAGAGTCTGTTGGACGTCGCCCACCTGACCAACACCCTTGCCGTGACGATCAACCGCCGGCACCCGTTCGTGAAGTCGGTCTACCAACCGCTCGCGGATGCTGTCCGCGACGGAGTTGATCCCGATGAGGCCGTCCGGTTGCTGGAATCGGCGAAGGACGGGATCGACTTGCTGCTGTGTGCCTACGCTATGGCCGAGAACCGCAACGCCGAAGATCCGGACGAGGACTTCGGTGATCTGCGGGAGGATCTCGGCAGATTCGCTGCGGTGCTGGCCGACCGGTGGGCCAACCGGCAGGAATGACGCCGGCCGGCGGCTACGACGCGGCGCCGACGGCGCCGCAGACGCCCCCACCGATCAAGTCGTCCACCCCGCTGATCCCTCGGTCGCCTGCGAGGTAGCCGACGCCGCGGTGCAGGTGGCGGTGGAATTCCTGGACAACTCCCCTACCGTCGTTTGCGGCAATGCCGTCCTCCGTGCACCTACAGCGAATCAAAGAGGCGTACAGGTCCGCATCGCCGCCGGCGAAAGTTCGCCACGTCATTTGGATGCCTCCGTCGCCGGCGGGGCCAGGATCGCGGGGGCAGGCTAGGATCGCGGGGGCAGGCCAGACCGCCGAAGCGGGACCGTACGCCGCGGGAGGCTCCAGCGCGGGGGAGGCACTGCGGAGGTTGTGGGGCGTGTTGAACGTCCCACCCGCCGACGTGCTGCCGCTGCCCGGGGCGACCGCGGACCGGCAGACGTTTCGCCTGGAGCCGACGGTGCCGTGCGGAGACTGCGAGGGGAGCGGGCGGTACGTCGGCTTCAACGTCACGGTGCCGTACCGGCAGTGCAGGGGTGCCGGGCGGGCCTATGGGTTCCGCCCGTCGATCGCTCTACGGGGGTGCCGGGAGGGCACCACGGCCCTTCCCCATTGTTGATAGGTACGTCCGCGGGTTCGGAACGAGATATCGGTTGCACGATGGGCTGGGCGATCCGCACCGGCTTACATGTAAACCCCCACGCGCAACCGCTTGTGCCGCTGTTCGTTGCGTCCGTTCTGGGGAGGACGGGGGGGCGCCGACAGTCCCGCGTCGCCCGATCGGCCCCCGACGGGGACGGACCAATCAGTCCACCGGCCCGGGCGGCGTTGCACCTGTTGGCGGGGGTGGCCATCGTGCCGGCCCCCATCCCGCGGTGAGCGGGGCGTTCACAGACTGCGGATTGATTGACCGGCGGCATGGCGAAACGGAAGAAGGCGACGGCCGCGGAGACCGACACCTACCGGCACGCCGCCGACCGGGCGAACAACCCGCCGGCGGCGTTGGCATCGGAGGGCGTCACCCCCCCGGCCCCGCCGGCCAGCTACGCCTACAGTCCCCGCCGCGATCCGGTGTTGCGGTCCGATCCCGACGGGGAGCACGTCCGCCTGCTGCAAATCGCCCGGCAGCGCGCCCTCACCAATGACGAGGCCGACCGGCTGCAAGCGTTGCTCGCTGATCGGGAGCCGTGGCTGGAATGGGCCGGGAAGCGGGAGGATCACGCCCGCGGTCGCTTCCAAACCGATCCCGTCGCCCTGCACGTCCACGAACGGTTGAGCGCCGAAGCGATCCTCGCCTGCGCCAAACGGGAGGACGTGCAACGGGACCTGTTCGCCGACCCGGAACTGGAATACCGCGAAGCCGTCCAGTTCTACAAGCACAAGATCGACTGGTCGAACAGGCTGATCTTGGGCGATTCGCTCACCGTAATGAGCAGCCTCGCCGAACGGGAGGGATTGGAGGGCAAGGTTCAGATGATCTATCTCGACCCGCCGTACGGCATCAAGTTCGGCAGCAACTTTCAGCCGGAGGTCGGCAAGCGGGACGTGACGGACCGTCCGGACGACCTCACCCGGGAGGCCGAACAGGTGCGGGCCTACCGCGACACTTGGCACCTTGGCGTGCATTCGTATCTCGCTTATCTCCGCGACCGCCTGATCGTCGCCCGCCGCTTGCTGGCCGACACCGGCAGCGTGTTCGTTCAGATCAGCGACGAGAACCTGCACCGCGTTCGGCAGGTGATGGACGAGGCGTTCGGCGCGGGAAACTCGCTGTCCATAATCCCATTCAAGACAACGTCGAACCTTGGGGCGGACGTGCTGTCCGCTGGGGCGGATTATCTGTTGTGGTATGCCAAAGACCGCGATCAAGCACGTGTTCGTCTACTGCACGTGCCCCGCACCTTAGCTGACGACAAAGGGGGGCGTTACACCCGTCTCGAACTGGCAGATGGTGAACGCCGTGTGATGGACTCTGACGAGCGGGGCGGGCAGGGGAATGTTCCAGACAACGCGAAGGTTTATCGACACGACAATCTCACCAGCCAGCGGCCGCGCGGAGCGGGGGACTTAGCAGCATATGATCTGCATGGCATTCGTTTCTCCCCTGGACGCGGGACGTTCAAAACCGATGAGGAGGGGCTAACGCGGCTCGCTGACGCCGAACGGCTGGGATATCCGACTAGGAACTCTCTGGCATACGTTCGCTTCCACGACGATTTTCCGCACACAGTTCTTTCGGGGGTATGGACCGACACGCAAACCGGCGCATTTACAGACGACAAGCTATATAGCGTTCAGACAAATGCAAAGGTTATCGAGCGCTGTCTGCTAATGACAACCGACCCCGGCGACCTCGTCCTTGATCCCACCTGCGGATCAGGGACGACAGGGTTCGTGGCGGAACAGTGGGGGCGGCGGTGGATCACGATTGACACCTCGCGCGTCGCCGTCGCCCTGGCCCGGCAGCGGATTCTCACCGCCAAGTTCCCCCTCTACCGGCTCCGCCCCGCCACGCCGGAGGAGCAGGCTGCCCGCCCCCACGGCACCTGGCTCCGCGGACCGAAGGGCGAGAAGGAACCGCATACCTTCGAGTACGCCACCGTCCCGCACGTCACACTGGGCAGCATCGCCCGCAACACGCACCTGAACCCGATCTTCGACCGGCACCGGCCGATCCTGGAGGACCGGCTGCGGGACGTAAACGCCGCGCTGGGCGAGGTGTCGGACGCACTGCGGGCGAAGCTCGCCGCCAAGCTGGCGGAGAAGATGCAGTCCGAAGGGCTGCGTAGCACCACTGACGCGGACCGCCGCCGCTGGCTGCTGCCGGGGACGACGAAACAGCAGATCGCCGACGCCTTCGCCGGACGGTCAAAGTTGAAGGCGAAGCACGTCAAAGCCGAAGCGGACGCCGTGCCGCCGGACGGCCGGTTTGAGCATTGGCACGTGCCATTCGACGCCGATCCCGACTGGCCGCAATCGCTGACGGGTGCCGTAGACGCCTACCGGGCGGCGTGGCGGGCGAAGATGGATCAGGTCAACGCCTGCATCGCCGAACACGCCGAGAGTGAAACGCTGGTGGACAAGCCGGAGGAAGTGAGGACCGGGGTGCGCGTCAGCGGCCCCTTCACCGTAGAGGCCGTCCAGCCGGCGGAATACGATCTAACCGGCGACGACGACCCCGGCAGCGGTCAGTTCGCCGGCGCCCCGGAGGAACTACCGGACGGGTTCGACCCGGCCGACGGACCCCCGCCGGCGGTGCAGGTGCGAACCGTCACCCCCCGCCGGGCGATGGACGCCGCCAACGCCGAAGCCTACCTGGACACGATGTTGTCCCGGCTGCGGAGCGGCGGGGTACAGTTCTTGGGCAACCGTTCGATGATCTTCTCCCGGCTGGACCGGCTGGGCGGGGAGACGACTGGGCTGCACGCGGAGGGGCGGTGGTCCGAAGCGGACGGGGAAGACGCCGACCCCGACGGCCCGCCCACGGTGGGCGTGATGGTCGGCCCGCAGTACGGCAGCGTGACCGCGAAGATGGTGGAGGAGGTGATCCGCCCCGCCCAGCGGCGATATGAAGACCTCGTCATTGCCGCGTTCAGTTTCGACGGCGCCGCGCAGGCCGTGATCGACGAAGCGACGAACCCCCTGCTCAACATTCACGCCGCTCACATTCGCCCGGACGCGAACCCGGCGATGGACGGGCTGCTGAAAGAGGGCGGGAAGGACACGACTTCGCAACAGCTATTTACGGTGTTCGGCAAGCCGCGGACGGACGTGCTGCGCAGCGACGGAGACACCTTCACGGCCGTAATGGAGGGAATGGATTTGTACGACCCGAAGACTGGCGAGGTCGCCAGCACCGGGGCGGAGAAGGTCGCGGCGTGGTTCCTCGACTGCGACTACGACGGGCGGACATTCTGCGTCTCTCAGGCGTTCTTCCCGGACCGGGACGCCTGGGGCAAGCTGGCGAAGGCGTTGAAGGGGGCGGTGGACCCGGACGCGTTCGCGGCGCTGTCCGGCAAGGTCAGCCTGCCGTTTGAAGCCGGCCAACATGGACGCTGTGCCGTGAAGGTGATCGACCCCCGCGGCAACGAGGTGATGCGCGTGCATGAGTTGCCGCACGAACTGCCGAAGGGGGCCTGACGTGGCGAAGCAGAAACCGACCGGCGCCGAACCGGCCGCCCCGCCGATCGTCCCGCCGGACAACCCGGTGCTGTGCAACCCCTATGAGGAGCCGCACGCGCACTGGTTCTATGATCGCTCGACCGGGCTGGCGAGCGAAACCCCCGGCCGCCGGCCGGGCGGGTTCTTCTATAAGACGGAGGAGGCCAAGCGGGCCGCCCGCGGTCGGCAGCAACTCAGCCTGCTGGCGGAGGAACAGCGAGTGGACTTCCCGGTCGTCAACCGGCTGCGGGAGGACGTGACGAAGTGGCGGGAGGCGGACTACCGGGGGGCGTCGAAGGTCACGAAAGAACTGCTGCGGCACTGGACTGATTCGGGCCGGGCGGAGCGGGGGCAGCGCCGGTTGTTTTTCTGTCAGCGGGAGGCGATCGAAACGCTGATCTACCTGCTGGAACTGCGGGTACCGGGGCGATCCACGGCGACGGGTTTCCGCAACTTCTCGCTGTCGGACGACGACCTGAAAGCGATGCTGGACGGCCGCCCGCCGTCGTTCGCCCCCGGCGGTGAGTTCAGCCTGACCGCGGACCGGAGCGACGACGAGCCGGAGGACTTCGCACAGACGTTGCTGGACCGGCCGAACGAGGCGGTCGCCGGGATTATGGACCCGACGCCGCTGATCCGGCTGGGCTGCAAGATGGCGACCGGCAGCGGCAAGACACTGGTGATGGCGATGCTGATCGCCTGGGCATTCTGCAATCGCTCCCGCTCCCCGGCCAGCCGGCAGTTCTTCAACGCGGTGCTGGTCTGCTGCCCGAACCTCACCGTCCGCGAACGGCTGGGGGTGCTGATCCCCGACTCGCCGGGAAACTACTACAAGGTTTTCGACCTGATCCCGGTTCAATACCGCGACGACTTCCCCGGCTCCGGCAAGGTGCTGGTGACGAACTGGCACAAGTTCGCCCCGGAGGGGGAACACACGCAGGGCGGCGTCACCGCCCCGGTGATCCAACTCCCCCCGGAGGACCCCGCCGACTTCACCGCCCGGGTGTTGGAGGAGTTCGGCACGCCGGAGGAGATCGCCGACCGGTTTCCCCTGCTGGTGCTCAACGACGAGGGGCACCACTGCTGGCGGCAGGCGTCGGAGCAGAAGGCCGACGAGGAGATCGCCGACCTCGACCGGGAGGAGAAGAAAGAAGCCGGCGATGAGGTCCGCACCGCGACCGTCTGGACCGCCGGGCTGGACCGGATCAACAACGCCCCCGCCGGCCGAACCGCGGGCGGGCCGCTGGGCGGGCGCGGGATCGGGGCGGTGGTGGACCTGTCCGCGACGCCGTTCTACATCGCCGGCAGCGGTCACGGGGAGGGCGTGCCGTTCCCCTGGCTGGTGAGCGACTTCGGACTGGTGGACGCGATCGAAAGCGGCATCGTGAAGGTGCCGCGGATGCCGGTGCAGGACACCACCGGCCGACCGGAGCCGCGGTACTTCCGGCTCTGGCAGACGATGAAGGACGGGATGGCCCCCGGCGAACTGGTGGGCCGGACCGGCAAGCCGAAGCCGGAGGCGGCGTGGGAGCACGCGCAGGACGCGCTCCGCCAGCTTTACGATCAGTGGGTCGAACGGTTCGGGCAGATCATGGGGGCGTCGGACACGGCCGATAAAACCCCGCCGGTGCTGATCGTGGTCTGCGACAGCACCGCCATCGCCGACGAGTTCTACCGCCGGATCAGTGGCGTCCGCGAGGTGACGGTCGTGGGGGACGACGGGAAGGAGCGGACGGAGACCGTCTGCGGCCCGAGCGAAACCTGCCCGGAGTTCGCCAACGTCCCCGGCGAACGGCGGACCGTGCGAGTGGACAGCCGGACGGTGGAGCAGGACGAGGCCCTGCGACACCTCGTCTCCACCGTCGGCGTGAGGGGCGAACCGGGCGAAAAGGTACGGTGCGTGGTGAGCGTGTCGATGCTCACCGAAGGCTGGGACGCCAACACGGTGACGCACATTCTGGGGGTGCGGGCGTTCGGCAGTCAGTTGCTCTGCGAACAGGTGGTCGGGCGGGGACTCCGCCGGATGAACTACGACCCCGACCCGGAGACCGGCAGGTTGCCGGTGGAGTGCGTGGACGTGTACGGCATTCCGTTCAGCGTGATCCCGTTCAAGGGGCGTCCGAAGGGGACGAAGGCCCCGGAGGATCAGCCGCTCAACAAGGTGCAGGCCCTGCCGGCGCGGGCCGACTTTGAGATACGGTTCCCGATCGTGGAAGCGTATGCGTTCGCCTACGGCGGCGGCCGGGTGGTGTGCGACCTGGACAAGGTTCCGAAGCTCAAGATCGACCCCTCCCACACCCCCACCGCGACGTTCGTGCGGGCATCCGTCGGCTACGGCGAGGGCGGGCCGGCGAGGAGCGAAGGGGTGCTGCGGTTTGAGGTGCAGGACCGGCAGCGGTTCTACGAGGAGACGCACCCCCAGCACATTCACTTCCTGATCGCCCGCGACGTGGTCGATCGGCTGACCACCTCCGCGGACGGGTCCGGCGGCGGGCCGGGGGGCGGCAAGCTGACGGGGCAGAACCGGGTCGAACTGTTCCCGCAGGTGCTAGCGGTGGTCGAACGGTTCGCTGCCGAGCGGGTGGACTACTCCGGCCAGAACAAACGGGAGTTGGGGCTGGACCGCTATATGAACCTCGCCGTCGATCGACTCGCCGAAGCGATCGACGTGAAGGGGCAGGACGGAGAGCCGCCGATCCTGCCGGTGTTGAAGCGGGGCAGCGACCACGGCAGCACCGCCGACGTGACGTTCGTGACCCGCAAGCCGGTCCGGGAGACGTTCTACTCTCACATCAACGCCGTGGTCGCGGACACGCAGACGTGGGAGCAGTCGGCCGCGTTCCACTTGGAACTGCTGGCGAGCACTGGCGTGATCGCATGCCACGCCAAGAACGACCACCTGGGGCTGCTGATCCCCTACCGCCACGCCAACACCGCCCACGTCTACACGCCGGACTTCCTCGTCCGGGTTTCCCGCCCCGGTGCCGACCCGCTCACGTTGCTGCTGGAGGTGAAGGGGCAGGAGGACGAACAGACCCGCCAGAAGCACGCCGCCGCGGAGAAGTGGGTGCGGGCTGTGAACAACTGGGAGCAGCTTGGCGAGTGGCGATTCGAGGTCTGCTACGACCCCCAACGCCTGCCGGACTTGATCGCTGCCGTCGCCGCCGGAGAACCCACGCCCGACCTGACGGGCGGCCCGCTGAAGCTGCGATCCTAGCGGATTGACCATCTTGACCACCCCCGCGCGATTCGCTGGGGGGGCGGGTCGTTTTTCCCGGGCGGACGCCACGCGAACCACGCCACTCGACGGGCGTGCGCCGCGGTACATTCCGGCCGGCGTTTTTCTCTCAATCGTGAACGGAAGCACCATGTCGGACAATCACCGGCCGATCCCCGCGGATAATGAACGGTACTGGGCACTCATAGGACGGGTTCTGCTGCCGTGGGCTGTGGCCGGAACTGCCCTGTGGGCGCTGATCGGACTTACGCCGGGTTGGGGGCAGGTACTGTTCGGGGGAAGCAATGCTCCGGCGGGGCTCGTCGCTGATTGGATGTCCCACGGAGACTTCCCGCTTCACCCGAGGAACTTAGTCCTAAGTTGGAACTATCCTGGGCAGCCGGGGGTGGCCGGCGGTGCGGCGATCGACGGGGCGATGAACAACCCTCCACCGTTTGCGCCTCCCTTGTTGAGCCTCCCCTCCGGCGGAATCCTCCTGCGTGCCGGGAATGGCCCTGCCGGTTTCTGGCTGGTCGCCAATATCGGGTGCTGGTGGCTGGCTCCTATTCCGCTGCTGTGGAGCGGCTTCAACGTCTGGCGGTGGGTCCGCCAAACGAAGTGACCGCCGCCCCTCGCGCGAGGGCGCTCAATCTGCTCAATCCGCCGGAGGGGTTGGCCGGACGGACTAACTCACTTTCCGCCGCGGTGGGAGAGCCGCACGCCGCCCGGGGGTGCCGGGAAGGACCCGCCGGCCGCCGAGTGCCACGGGCTCTGGGGCGAAGCGACAGGCCGGGACCGCTCTGACGCTGCGTTCGTAGCCCCCCGGCCGGGCCATTTTTCGTCGCCGCGTTTCTCCACCGGGGGACGTGGTTCGCCGGCCCGGGATCGGGGAAAAAAGAGGCCGCCCCCCTCCCCTATACTGTCGGCGTGACGGCCCCCACCGACCGCCCTGACGAGAGCCCCGCCCCCGACCCGCCAGACGGCGGCGGGGGGCTGGGGGGCACGTCCGTCGATCCCGTGAACCGACGGCGGGACCTCTACCTGTTGGAACGGGCCGCGGTCGGGCGGTGGGCGCTGCCGACGGCGGTGTACTTGAACGTGCCGGCCGCGATGGCGGAGGTGCTGAAGGACGGGAACGACCGGGCGAAGATCGCCGCCGCGAAGGTGCTGCTCGCCCTGCACGGTCAGAACCTCGCCGCCGACGCCGCGTCCGACACCCTGCACGCGATGGCCGGCGGCGGATGGGAGGACGACGCACCGGAGCCGCCGGGCCGCGTGGCGGTCTATCTGCCGGACAACGGCCGCGGCGCCGATCCGCCGCCGATTGACCCCTGCGGTTAGGGCTACCGGGACCGGCGACGATCCGGTGTGTGGTTTCGACCCGCTCCCCCGCCGGAAGGACCCGCGTTCGGTCTGGCGGCGACGTGGTGGCCGCCGGTACAGTGCCCCGCCCGATCGGCGCCGGTGCCGTTCGGGATCTTCATGCCGGCAGGGGGAGTTGCTGCCCCCGCGTCCGGCCCGACGGAGGGACGCACACCCCCGCCGCCGGGCCGGACACCGGCGCCTGCGCGAGGTGTGCAATGCTGGCGACTGTGTACCCCGTCAACGGGGCCGATTCCTTCCGCCTAGACGTAACTGCGGGCGAAGCGTGGGGTCTGCCGGACGGGCACCCCGCTCTGAGCGACCGCGACGCCCTCGCCCTGTCGCTGGCCGACCGTGCGACGCACGCCGGATGGGGGCTTGAAGATTGGGACGGGCCGACGTTGTACCCGTTCGTGGAGGGGCGGTGGCTACTGGTGGGGAAGTCGGACGACGCGACGACGCGGGGCGAGCGGGCGGGGGTGGACGGGCTGTGGCTCTCTTGGCGAGCCGCCGAAGACCTGATCGAACGGTGCGGCGGCGAAATCGCACCGCACGACCCCGGACGGTGGGAGCGGCTGACTCGCCCCCCGGGCCGCCGGCGGTACGCCCCGGAGCCTGCGACGCTGCGTCAGGGAAACCGGGCGCGATGGCGGTGCGTGCTGCCGCCCCGGGGCCGCGTCACGCTCCAGTTCCCGGGCGGGCGGGACGACTTGGACGGCCGGGAGTGGTACGCCCTCGCCGACCCTGCCGTTGACTCGCTGTTCGGCGGGGAGCGGTTGCTGGTGGTTCGGGACGGGGCGGACGACTGGCGGCGACTGCTGGCGGTCGTACCGAACGCGGAGACCGCCCGCGTCTGCGATGCGCCGCACCACCACGTTCAGCCGCTGAACGACGATGCCGTGCGCGGATTGTTCGCCGACCGCGGGGAGCCGCTGCCACCGTGCCTGGACCTTCCCCCCGGGCGGACCGTCGCGGAGCAGGAGGAGGACGCCGCACTCGCCCGGTTCAACCGTTACGTCCGGGCCGCGACGACGATGGGCGGAGCCGACCAAGTGCCTTGGCCTGCGGCCCCGTACCTGATCTGCGCGGAGGGAGCCGAGTTTGAGTTTGTCGGCCGCCACGCCGAGCGGGCGGAGCGGCTGATCCGCGGCCGGCTGGTCGGACCGATGGAGGCCGCCGGGATGCTGGAACGTGCCTCTTTTTTCGACGGGGAGACCGGTGACGCGGAGCGGCTGGTGGGGATCGGGATCGACCTGTACCGGCGGACCTTCGCAGACTTCATGGAGCGGGCCGGTACCGACACGCAGGGCGAGTGGTGGGCCGAGCAATTCGGCGAAGCGGCGTCGATATTGCCGGGAAGAATCGCGGCGGACTTGTGCGGCTCTTTTGAAGGGGTCGAGCCGGACCGCGCTCTGCCCGATGCCGGTCTGTCCGCGATGATGGACGCCCGGCTGATGCGGGAGCGGGAGCGGCGGGAAGGAGATCGGGCGGCCGCCGAGGCACAACGGCGAAAGGAGCGGGAGTCCCGCCACGACGCCAAGCCGGAGCCGCCCTCCGATCCTCCCGGCCCCGTCACCGTCCGCCCGGCGAACGGTGCAGAGCCGTTCTTGCTGAACGTCGCCGACCTACCGGCCGGCGGGTGGGCCGAGTTGAACGACCCACCGAAAGGAAGACTGCCGCTCTCAAGTATCGAGTCTACCGGCGAACCCGCCCCGCACTGGTCGATGTACCGCGGGCGACACCTGATCGCTTGGCCGAACGCCGCCCCGGACGCCGAGCCGTCCGTCCTGCTAACCTACCGTGTCGATGAGTTCGGCAAGGGGGAGCCCGGCCCCGGGGAGGCGCTGGGGGAGTGGCTTGACGGAGAGACCGCCCGCCGATTGGAAGAGTGGGACGGGGCCGTCCCTGACGCCGACGCGACGCCCCCGCGGCCGGCGAAACCTGCGGGCGAGCGGCCGGCGTTCCTCGCCCGGACGCCGCCGACCTTCGCCCCGGGCGAGCCGGTGCCGGTCCGCCACCGGTTCAAGGTCCCCCCGCCGTTCCCCGCGACCGGCCCGGACGGGCGGCCGGCGAGGATCGACACCACCGCCTGGGATGCGTGGCCGCTGGGCACGAAGGGGAACCCGGTCGAAGGATTGGAAGACTGCACGCTGTACCGCGTCCCGCCCGGCCACCCCGCCGGCAACGCGAACGCCCCGCTGTGGCGGCTGGTCACGCGGCTGGAATACGAAGACCCCATCGCCCCGTTCTTCCCCCCGCCGATGGTGGAGGAGACGACGTTCGTAGACCTCACCCCCGAGGGGGCGGTGCGGGAGTTGACGGAAGCCGGACGCAACCTGCCGCGGGAGTTGGCCGGCGCGGCCCCGGCGCCCAAGGGGCGGGGTTTCGGGGTGGTTGGCTGGATCGAGGCCGACGGGCCGAACCGGCGTCCGGTGGCGATCCACGCCGGGCCGGGCGGGTGGGAGCGTTGGGAACTGTCCAGCGTTGGCGACCCGAGCCGTCTCAGCGGGCGGACGGAGGTGGCGTTCTATCGTGAACCGCCGGACGTGAGCGGCGGACGACCGCTGTGGTGGCGGGTGGAGTCGGAGTTCTTCTATGGCTCCCCCGACGAGATCGGGGAAGTGGAGCGGCATGCGGCGTGGGAGGTATCCGGTTCGGCGGTGCGGGAGGAACTGCGGGCGGCCGGGAAGCCGGTCCCGAGGGAACTAGACGAGCCGCCGGACCCCGACGGGCCGGGACCGATTGCCGAAGGCCCGCCGACTGCGCCGTCACTTAGCACGGCGGAGCCGGAGCAAGACGCCGGATCGGCTTCCGCCGCCGACGGCCGGACTGTGGAGCCCACCACGCGGACCGCGGATGCCGCGGGGGCGAACCCGGCGGACGGCCGCGACGGTTGGGAGGCGTGTGGCCGGTGGCTCTTTCGGCGGGGGGAAGAAGCGCACTTTGCGGGGGTGACGTTCTCAATGACCGGTCGCACGCGGGGCCGGGGGTGGCGCATTCTGAACGAACTGGCCGCCGCGTCGGGCAGGACGTTGACGCTGTCTGCGGCGGCCGACGCCGCCGCCGCAGACAGGGCGAACCCGCCGGACGCGAGAACCCTAGGCACCTACCTGTCGGACCTTCGGGGACTGCTGCGGGACGCGTTCGGAATCAGCCGGGACCGCGACCCGCTGCCGCCCTCCGGCACCGGAGCCGACCGGCATGTCCGTCTGGACGAGGGGCTGTTGGAAGCCGCCGCGGCGGGGCGGTGAAGCCCGGTCGGAAGATGTTGTGCGGCTGCTGTGGGGAGGCTGTGCAGATTGTTTTTTCGCGGACAGCGGGTGCGCGGTCGGTCGCACAACGCGGACCAGCATCGTGTCCCCGTCGACCGACAGGCGGCCCGGGGCGGTCCTGGGCGGTGTCGATCGGCCCCCGAACCCCCGTAAACCAATGTCCGGCCCCGCCGCCCCGCCCGCTCCCCCTTCACTTGCCGACGGGAGACCCGCCCGTGAAACCCACCCCGCCCCACTGCTGACCGGGCGAAAGGACGCCGCCGTGGCGGCCGGGGTGTCCGCCAAGCTGTTCGACCGAATGGACGCCGCCGGGAAGACGCCCGCCGCGGTGTGGGTCGGCGGACGGAAGCTGTACCGCACCGCCGACCTTGCCGCGTGGGTGGCGATGGGCTGCCCGGACCGCCGGGAGTTCGAGGCCCGGGTCGCGGCCGCCTGACGAGAAACGGCCGGCCCCACGTGGGGACCGGCCGCCGGGTTCTCTTTTCATTCTTCACCCGCCCCGGACGCGTCACCGCCCGCGGCAAACGGAGTATAACCCCGTGCCCCCGTTCTATAAATCACCTCCCGGCGACCTCGCCGCCCGGGACCGCGATATCCTCGCCCGGCTGAACCTGCCGGCCCTCGCCGCCGCCGCCGGGCTGACGTTCGCCGGCCCGCCGTCCGGCCCCTGGCACCCGTGCCACGCCGCCGGCCGAACTGACCGCACCCCGTCCGCTTCGCTCAACGCCGACACCGGCGTCTATAAGGACCACGGCTCCGGCGATCGGCGTTCGTTCTGGGACCTGCTGGTTCTGCTGGGGGCCTTCCCTGACTGGCGGGCCGCCCGCGACCACCACGCCGCCGCCGTCGGTCTGCCGGCGGGTCCCGCGGGGAGCCGCGACGAGCAGAAGTCCGCTCCGGCGGTTCGATCCCGACGGGTCCGCCGTCCCGCGGCCCCCGTCCCCAACCCGCGGGTGAGCGCCGTGGCCCGCGACTGCCGGTCCGCGCTCACCCCGCAGCGGCTGAACGCTCTGTCCTCGTCGGTCGGGCTGCCGGCGGACGCGTTCGACAAGCTGGGTGTCGGTTGGTGCGACCGGCGGGGCGTCTGGACGTTCCCGATGAAGGCCGCCGACGGCGCCCTCCGCGGGCTGCGGACTCGCACCCCGGCCGGCGCCAAGCGGGCCGTGACCGGGAGCCGCGACGGGCTGTTTCTGCCGGACGCCTGGACCGATTCTCCGCCCGACCGGCCGGACCGGCTGGTGATCGCGGAGGGGCCGACGGACACGGCGGCGCTGCTGGCGTGGGGGTTCGCCGCCGCCGGCCGCCCGTCCGCCCACGGGGCCGCGGGGATCGTCGGAGACCTCTGCCGCCGGCTGTCGCCCGACGAGGCGGTCATCTTGGCGGACGCCGACGAAGCGGGGCGGAAGGGAGCCGACGCCCTCGCCGCCGGCCTGCTGGTGCTAGTCCCGGTCGTCCGGGTCTGCGAGCCGCCTGCGGGCGTGAAGGACGCGCGAGCGTGGTTCCTCCGGGGCGAGTCTGCCGACGAGGCCGCCGCCCTGTTCGACGCCGCCCCGCCCCGCCGGCTGCGAATCCGCCGCGGCGGAAAGGGGGTGGGACAATGACCTCCGACGCTCCCGAGAGCCTGCCGGCGGACGTGCCGGCCGAAACGGACGCCGCGGACCTGACGCTGCACGCCGGGCGGACCCGGCGGCAAACCACCCCCGTCAGTGCAAAGCTGGACGGCCGCACCGTTCACGCGGACACGCTGAACCTCACGCGGGCGGCCGATCGACGGCGGTTCGCCGCCGATCTGGTCGAACTGTGCCCCGCCCTGGACGCCGCAGCGGTGGACGAGGAACTGCTCCGGCTGCGGGACGACCTGACGGCCGGCGGCGGGAGCCCCGCCGATCCCGCTCCGCCGGTGCAGGACCCCACCGACCCCACGCACCCCACCGGGCACGGCGACGCCGCGGCGGAGGACGAACGCGTCGTCATCGTCTTGGGTACTGCGGAGTGGAAGGCGAACGAGCAGGCCGTCGCCGCCCTCGCCAACGCCCCGGACCTGTTCAAGATGGGCGACGCGCTGGTGCGGGTGATCCGGGCCGGCGACGCCGAGCCCGGGGAGGTGCCCGGAGGCCGGCGGATCGCCCGGCCGGACGAGTCCCCGGCGGTGGCGGCGCTGAAGCCCGCGCACACCCGCGACACGCTCACCCGCGTGGCCGCGTTCTTCAACGTGAAGGACGACGGGGAGGAGCGGCGGGCCGTGCCCGCTCACCCGCCGGGGTGGCTGGTCGGCGCCGTCCACCTCGCCGGCGAGTTCCCCGGCGTCCGGCCGCTGGACGGGATCGCCGCCGGTCCGGTGCTGCGGCCGGACGGCACGGTGCTTCACATCCCGGGGTACGACCCCCACACCCGACTGTACGTGCCCCCCGCGGCCGTCGCCGGCGTCCCCGCGGTGCCGGACCAGCCGACCCCCGCCGATGTAGCCGCGGCCGTCGAACTGCTGACGGACGTGGTGTGCGACTTCCCGTTCCTGAACGACGCGCACCGCGCCGCGTGGGCGGCGGCCGTCCTGACCGTCATCGCCCGGCCGGCGTTCGACGGACCGACCCCGCTATTCCTGATCGACGCGAACACGCCGTCGGCCGGCAAAACGCTGCTGGCGGACGTCACGTTGCTGATCGCCCTGGGCCGCCCGCCGGCGGTGATGGGCTCCGGCGGGTCCGACGAGGAGATGGACAAGCGCATCACCGCCCTGGCGATGGCCGGGGACCCGGTGGTGCAGCTCGACAATATCGGAGCTGGGGACACGCTGGGCGGTCCGGCGCTGGACCGGGCGCTCACCGCGGACGTATGGAGCGGCCGGGTGCTGGGCGAGAGCCGCATCTACACCGGCCCGCTGCGGGCGGTCTGGTTCGCCACGGGCAACAACACCGCCCTGTCTGCGGACACCCCACGTCGGGTCGTCCCGATCCGGCTGGAATGCCCGCACGAACGCCCGGAGGACCGGACCCCCGCGGAGTTTCGTTACGCCGACCTCAAAGGCTACGCCGCAACGAACCGCGGCCCCCTGCTGGCCGCCGGGCTGACGTGGCTGCGGGGATACTTCACCGCCGGACGGCCGGCTCCCCCGGGCGGGCGGCGTGTCCTGGGGAGTTTTGAAGAGTGGAGCCGACTGGTACGGGACGCGGTGGTGTGGGCCGGCCTGCCGGACCCTCTGGACGCCCGATCGGTGCTGGCCGACGCCGCCGACCCGGCAGCAGATGCCCTGCCGGGGGCGCTGCATGGACTGCGCGCGATGACCGGCGGGGAAGGACTGCCGGCGTCGGCGATCCTTTCCCGCGTCGCGGAGAACCCCGCCGCGCACGCTGACCTGCGGGACGCCCTGCAAGCGTTATGCGACTGCCGCCCCGGAACGCTGCCGGACCCCACCACGCTGGGGAAGAAACTAGCGACAGTGCGGGGCCGCGTTTGCGGCGGTCTGGCCCTGCACCGCCAGTCCGGCGGCGGGGGCGTGATGAAGTGGTCCGTTCGTCCCGCCCCCGGCGCCGTCGCTCCCTCCCCGTCCGGCAATGGGGTGGGTGGGGTCAGTGGGGTGACGGACGCTCCGCCTCACGACCCGTTCGCCGACGACCTGCCGGACGGCACGTTCTGATCCCCACCCGCGACGCCGCCCCCGACGTTTCCTAACCTCTCCCTCGCCTCCCCGGATCGGACCCCGCCCGATGGCCCGCCTCTATAAACCGACCGTCACCCGCTACGCCGACCCAGCCACGGGGCGACGCTGTAAAAGTTCCGACCCGGGCGCCGTCAAAACGAAGGCGAAGTCCCGCACGTGGCGGGGCGAATATCGGGACGCCGACGGCATCCTCAAAACCGCCACGCTGGCGCGTGATAAAGCCGCCTCGCTGGCGATGCTGCGGGACTTGGAGGTGGAGGCCGAACGCGGCCGGGCCGGGCTGGCCGATCCGTTCGCCGAACACGCCCGCACGCCGCTGGCCGATCACCTCCGCGACTACGGCGCCGACCTCGCCGCCCGCGGCCGGTCCGACGACTACGTCAACGCCACGCTCATGCGGGTGCGCAGGGCGCTGTTGAAGGGCTGCGGGTTCGGACTGCCCCGCGACGTGAACGCGTCGGCGCTGTCGAACTATCTGGCGGAGCGCCGGCGGGACGGGCTGGGGATCGGGACGAGCAACGCCTACCTGACCGCCTGCAAAGGGTTCGGCACGTGGATGGTGAAGAACCGCCGGAGCGGGGACAACGTGCTGGGGCACCTGTCGAAGATGAACCCGAAGGACGACGTGCGCAAGGAGCGCCGCGACCTTCCCCCGGACGACTTCGCCCGCCTGCTGGCCGCCGCGACGGCGGGGCCGGACTCCGCAGGGCTGTCCGGTCCGCAGCGGGCGCTGCTGTACCGCACGGCGGCGTTCACGGGGCTGCGGTCGATGGAACTGGCGAGTCTGACGCCGCGGTCGTTCGACTTCGACGCCGACCCGCCCACAGTCAAGGTCGCCGCCGGGGCGACGAAGAACGGCAAGACCGCCACGCTGCCCCTGCACCCGGACCTCGCCGTGCGGCTGCGGGTGTACATCGCGGGCCGTCTCTCCGCCGCCCTCGATCCGTTCGGCGACGAGGAACCCGTCACGCTGCCCTTCGCCGCGAAGGCGCCGGTTCTGGGCGATCATCGCATCGACGACGAGCCGTTGTGGCCCTCCCGCTGGGCGGCGTCCGGCCACGCGGCGGAGATGCTGCGGGGCGACCTCGCCGCCGCCGGCATCCCCTACACCGACGCCTCCGGCCGGGACTTCGACTTCCACGCCCTGCGGCATCACTTCATCACGACGCTGGCGAACAGCGGCGTGCATCCGAAGGACGCGATGACGCTGGCCCGGCACTCCTGCATCACGCTGACGATGAACCGCTACACGCACACCGGGGTGCGGGACATGAGCGCGGCGCTGGCGTCCGTCCCGGCCGTGCCGGACTCCCCCGACGAGCGGTCCGCTGCGACCGGCACCGACGCCGCCGACGCCCTCCCCCGCGGCGCCGGCCGCCCCGTGCTATTCCAGTCGGTCGACCCGGACGGTGGTTGCCGTTTGGTTGCCGGTCCGGGCGGGGACGGACGGGAACGCGTGGGCACGCGTTCACGTTCGCCGCGGTCCGCCCGCCGCGACGCCCCCGCGGGCGCCGCCGGGCTGGCAACCTACGATTCAAGGGTTAGAGTGGGCGAACCTCGACCCCCGGACGCCGTGTCCGTTGGGAACGAGGCACTCCTGCCGGAGTGGCGGAATGGCAGACGCGAAGGATTCAAAATCCTTTTCGGGGAAACCCGAGTGTGGGTTCGAGTCCCACCTCCGGCACTTGGTTTCGTGGGCGGAGTGGGGGTTGAGGCGCTCGTCGTGACTCCACGGGACGGCGGGCGTCGGTGGAAATGTCGGTCGGTTGCCCCGGGTGGCGGTTCTTGGGGAACTGTCGGGCCGCGGCGAACGCACATGGGGGCGGGCGTCTCGGGGGTACTGGCGTCGGAGCGGAACGGAGCGGCGGGGCTGCTGGTTCTCCCGCCCCCGCTCGCGGCCGTCGTGCGGCGGTGCGGGCTGGTTCCCGGAACGTCCCGGGGGACGTTCGCGGATCGTCCGGGCGTCGGCGAGGATCGTGCGCCGGCGCGCCGCCCGCACCGCCTCCGCAAGATGCGTCCGCTCGACCAGGAGACCGCACCGTGTCCCAGATCCAGATCACCCGCGTCGGTTCGAATCCCTCGACCACGCCGCCGGCGGAGTACTTCACCGGCGCCGTGCGGCTGGACCCGCTGGCCTCGCCGAAGGAGCCGTCGCGGGTCGCGATCGCCAGCGTCACCTTTGAGCCCGGCGCCCGCACCCACTGGCACACCCACCCCGTCGGCCAGCACCTCTATCTGCTCGCCGGCCTCGGCTGGGTGCAGGAGGAGGGCGGCCCGGTTCAGGAAGTCCGGCCCGGCGACGTCGTCTGGTTTCCGCCCGGCGTGAAGCACTGGCACGGCGCCTCCGCCACGACGGGAATGACCCATCTCGCCGTGCAGGAAGCGGTCGACGGCAGCGCCGCGGACTGGCTGGAACCGGTCACGGACGAGCAGTACCGCAGGTAGTCCGTCCAGTCCGCCCCAGTTCGGCCCGGGGGCGGGACCCGGGGGGGGCGGGGGGCGATTCGCGGATTGACGGGCTTCGGTTCGCCCCGCACCGTGCGTCGGCAGCGGTTCGCTTGCGCTCGCCTCAATTTCACCCGCCCGAGGAGCCGGCCCGATGAGTTATCACGTCACCGAAGATCCGGACGGCAACGTGCTGGAAGTCCGTGTGTCCGGGACGCTGTCCGCAGAGGCCTACGATCGGTTCGTGCCGCAGACCGAGGCCCTGATCGAGAAATACGGCAAGGTCCGGATGCTGGTCGAATTACGCGACTTCCACGGCTGGGACGCCGGCGCCCTGTGGAAGGACGTGAAGTTCGATTTAAAACACTTCAACGACCTGGAGCGGCTGGCGATCGTCGGCGATTCCAAGTGGGAGAAGGGAATGAGCGCGTTCTGCAAACCGTTCACCACCGCGACGGTCAAATACTTCGACACCTCCGAACTGGCCGCGGCGAAGGCCTGGATCCGCGAGGGCTGACGGCGGGTCGCCCCCGGTCCCGAAACGCCAGCGTCCCGGACCCTTGAAGGGTCCGGGACGCGACGCACGCGGGGGGCGCTTAAACTAGCCGCGGGGCTACTTCTTGAACACCTCCGAGTTACTGTCGCCGCCGGCCCGGACGTAGGCGACGAGGTCCAGCACCTCCTCCTTCGTGAAATAATTGAGCAGCCCGTTCGGCATCGCCGACTGGTCGCTCGTCATCTCGTCGACGACTTCGCTTTTGAGAACCACCGTCGGCTCCGCCCGGGCCAGCGGGTCCGATTTGAGGCGGATCTCGTCGTCGGTCTCCTCGATGACGAAGCCGGAGGCGACCTCGCCGGAGGTCGTGAGGTACGTCCGCATGGCGTACTTCGGTTCAATCTCCTTCGAGGGATTCAGCATCGACTCCAGCACGTAGGCGGCGGTGCGTTTCTTCGGATCGAGCTGGGCCAGGTTCGGGCCGAACTCGCCGCCGTCCCCTTCGATCTGGTGACACTGCGTGCAGCCGATGCGTTTGAAGGCCAACTTGCCGGACTCGTAGGAGCGCCCGCCGGCGGCCAGGTCGGCCTCGGTGAAGTCGTTCGCCTTCCACTCCCGGATCAGCCGCGGCACCCAGCCATCCAGCGAGGGCTGTTCGATCGGCTGGCTGCCGTCTTCCAACGGGTATTCGTTCAGCAGATCGACGGCGCTCCAAAAGGTGGCGTCCTCGCCGCGGTCGATCGCCCGCATCTCGGCGACCTTCGCCGGCGTGATCGGCTTCGCCCGGTTCGACCAAGAGTTACGGACATAGGTCAGGACGGCGGCGATCTCCTCGTCGGTCAGCAGCTGCCGGAAGCCGGTCATCGGGGGCAGCGGCGGGGAGCTGTACCGCTTGCCCTTCACTTCGATGGCCCCGTGCATGCCGTCGAGCACCATGCGGATCAGCCGGTCCTCGTCGCCGGTCGCCCAGAGGGTGCCGTCGATGGGCGGGTAGAGGTTGGGCAACCCCTGCCCGCTGGGCTGGTGACAGGTCGCGCAGTGGCTCTCGCGGGAATAGACCTCGGCCCCCAGGGCCATCACCCGCGGGTCCGCCTCGACGGGGATGCTCGCCCGCAGATCGGCCAGCCGCTGGCCGACCGGGACTCGGTTGGCCGTCGCCAGTTGACCGGCGAGGGTCAGCAGGTTGGAGAACTCCGCGCTCTGCCGTTCGACCGGCGTGGCGGCGTCGGCCTGTTTCAGCAGGGCGTCGAGGACCGCCTTGGCCTCCGCCGGCGGCAGCCGCTCGGCGACCTGTCGACCGGGCAGCGACGCCAGCGACCGCAACGCCGGGCCGAGCAGCGCGCCGTCGGCGATCAGACGGGCGAAGTCGTCGACCTTTCGCTCCGGGTTCTCCGGCCAGTCGGCGATCACGCCGAGGGCCTGCTGCCGCAGGTTGCCGCTGCCGGCGCTGCGGAGCACGGTCGAATCGATCGGCCGCTTCGAGATGCCGGGGCCTTCCCAGGCGATCTTCAGGCCGTCGTTACCGCCGTTGTCGAAATAATTGAGGACGATCTCGTGCACGCCGGCGTCCAGGCGGACGGTCCCGCGTTTCTCGTTCATCCCGTGCAGGCCGTCGTGATTCACGACCTCTTTTCCGTCGACATACAGCCGCGAGCCGTCGTCGGAGGCGAGGTGGAACGTGTAGTCGCCGGTGACGGGCACGACGAGCCCGGCCGTCTGCCGGGTGGCGAAGGCGTCCTGGGCGCCGCCGGGCACGAACTTCTCGAATTGATCCAGCTGGCCGGTCAGGGCCGGCTTCAATTCGTCCAACGTTTCGTTCCGCACGTTCTTGGGGTTGGGGGCGAAATACTCGAACGAGACCGCGGGGCCGGGTTTGACGGTCCGGCTGTCGGCGTCGCTCCGCAGGGCCTCGGGGACCTCGAACATCAACGGGCGGACCCGCGGGGCGAACCGTTCGCGGACCGCGGGGTCGCCGCTGGCGCCGAGGCTGGTCAGCAGGGCGCCGAGCCGGTCGCGAGACCGGGAGGCGTGCCCCCAGATCGCCTCGGCGTCGCCGGCCGGCAACCAGGCGGCGTAGGCGGCTTCGCGGACGTCCGCCGACTGCGATTCGTCCAGGATCTGCTGAAGAATCTGCTGATCCGCCGCGGCGTCGCCGGCCAGTTCCGGCAGCAGGGCGGCGAGGTCCTCCAGGCTGGCCCACTGCTCCGCCTCGGCGGTCCGCAGGCTCGCCGCCAACTGGGCGAGCGGCGTGCGGCCGGCGGCTTTGGCCGTCGCCTGGACGGCCTCCAGCCGGAACGAGTCCGGAATGCGGGCCCGGGTGAGCAGGGCCTGATACACCGCAGGCGAGCGGTCCAACTCCAGCAGCAACTCCGGCGAGGCGTTTTCCAGGGCGTACGCCTCCGCCGCGGGGGAGAGCGGTTTCCCGGAGCGAATCGCCTCGGCGAGCATCGCCTTCACGTCGATTTCGCCGCGGGCGTACTCCAGCACGTCGTTCAATTCCGGATCGGTCGGCCGCGTCGCCGCCGCGAAGATCGCCTCGGCCGGAGCGGCGCTTTCATAGTCGGCGAACTCGACCGCGGCCTTCAGCGCCTCGGCCCGCACCAGGGCGGACTCGTCCGTGGCCGCCGCCAGGAGCAGAGCGTCCCAGCCCGGCAGGTGGCCGGTCATCGGCTTCCCGCCCTGCAGGTGCTGCGCCCAGTGGCCGAGCGTCCGGATCGCCGCTGCTCGCACGCGGGGCTCCTCGGCCTGGAAGGTCTTCTTGACCAGGTCGATATTGGGAACGCGGAACTCCTCATGAACCCACAGGCATTCGAGCAGCGCCTGGGCCGCGTCGCGGTCGGCGTCGCCCTGCTTCGGGTCCAGCGAGTCGGTGAAGGCCGCAATCTCGCGGAGGACCTCGGCGGCGTCCCGGCCGCTGAGTTCGAGGCGGGCGCGATAGCGGACGTTATTCGTGCCGCTGAAGAAGTTTTGCAGCACCTCGGCGGTGGAGGCGTCGCTCATCGTCACGGCGGGGATCAGGTCGCGGCCTTTGGCCGTCACCCGATAAATCCGGCCGTGGGCGTGGTCGCGGTTGGGGTCCCGCATGTTGTGCTGCATGTGGCCGATCAGGGTGTTCTGCCAGTCGGCCACGTACAGGGCGCCGTCGCCGCCGATCTCCACGTCCACGGGGCGGAAGTTCGGGTCGGTCGACTGGAGCAGATCGTCCGTGCGGTCCGCGGTGATCTCGGCGCCGTTGTATTGCACCTCGTATTGCAGCACGCCGAGAAAGCCGATCGTGTTGCAGATCAGGAAGTTGCCCTGCTGATCCTCGGGGAAGTGCTCGCTGGCCAACAGGCCGGTGGCGGCGACGGGGCGCCATTCCTTCTTGAACCACTCGCGACCGCCGGGCCGCAGGCCCTTGCCGATGCTGACGTACCCGCCGGTGCCGGAGGTGCCGTCGTTGGCGAATTGATAACCCCACTGATCGAACACGTCGCCGTGCGGGTTGGGGCCGATGGGGTAGTGGAACTCCATCTCGAAGGTGCGGGGATTAAAGCGGTGGACGCCGGACTTACCGCTGCGATAGGTCTGCGTGGGGGTCTCGATCGCCGCCACGTTGAAGATGCCGCGGGACCAATACAGCCAGCCGTCGGGGCCCAGCAGCATCGCGTTAGCGCTGTGGTGGGAGTCGGCGCTGGAGAGGCCCTGCAGCATGCGGATTTTCACGTCGGCTTTGTTGTCGCCGTCGGTGTCCTTGAGGAACCACAGTTCCGGCAACGCCGCGACCAGGACGCCGCCGCCCCAGAATTCGAAGCCGGTGACGCTGTTCAGGCCGTCCGCGAAGACGATGCAGTCGTCCGCTTTGCCGTCGCGGTCCTCGTCCGGCAGGATCACGATCGCGTCCCGCCGCGGCTCCGTCGGGTTCCAGTGCGGATAGGACGTCCAGACCGAGGCCCACAGCCGCCCGTCGGGATCGACGGACATCTGCACCGGATTAACCAGCCGGGGAAATTCCTTCTCCGAGGCGAACAGGTTGACCTCCAACCCGTCCTGCACGGTCATCTGGGAGATCGCCTCCTCGCCGCCCAGATAGGGGAAGGCGCCGTCCTCCAGCGGACCCTCTTTGTTCGGCCTGACCACCAGTTCCGGCGGGAGGTTGTCGTCCTGCGGCTCGGCGTTCGAGCCCTGGGCGATCGCCCAGACCACGCGGTCCCGGTTCGCCGTTTTGACGTCGAAGATTTCCATCTCCCGCATCATCACATCGCCGTTGGACTGCCCGAACCACGCCAGCTTGGAGCGTCCGCCGAAGACGTTGTATTCGTCCACGACGCGATAGCGGCTGAACCATTCGTAGTTCTTGTTCAGCGCCGCTTCGCGGAGGTCGGCGATCTCCTCGTCGGCCGGCAGCGGGCCGTTCGCCAGGTGCGCCAGCGGAGAGTCCGGGGCGGTGAGGATCGCCCGGGCCAGCAGGCGGTCGCCGCGGTCGAGCAGGTGCACGCCGTTGGTCGTCAACGGCTCCTCCGACTCCGCGTAGAGCTTCTGCGACAGGGAGAACAGATCCACGAACGGGACCTGCTTCGCCTCGCAGACGGCCCGCATCGCCTCGGTATAGAGGGCGAGGTTGGCGTTGTTCGCCGACCCGTCCGGCAGGTGCGGGCTGTTCAGGTTTTCGTGGGCGATCGGCGAGAACATCACCAACCGCGGGGCGGACTCGCCGTTGTATTTCTGCGACCGCATCCCCGCGATCACGTCTTCAAGATCTTTCTTGAAAGATGCGAGGCCGCCTTCGCCCTCCAATGCCTCGTTGTAGCCGAAAAAGCAGAAGATCACGTCCGCTTCGACCTTCGTCAGCCACTGGTCGGCGTCGCCGAAGTTGTCGGCCCGCTGGCGCTGCTTCAATTCATCCCCGGAAAAGCCGAGGTTGCGAAACGTCAGTTCGCGGTCCGGCAGCAGGGCGTGGAGATAAGTCTCCAGCCAGGCGTGATGCTGCATGCGGTCGGCAAGGGTGTTGCCGATGTAGGCGACGTGGTCGCCCTGTTTGAATTCGATCTCGTCCGCGACCGCCGCGGGGACGCAGGCGGCCGCGATCAATAATGCGAGGACGGAACGGGGACGGAAGGACATGGCGGGCGCAGTTCGGAGCGGCGAGGGTGCGAATCCGAAGCGTACCAGAGGGTCCGCCCCCGCTGCACGTTAGGCCGCACGCCGCGGGCGGAGCTCCGGCGCCCCAGGGCGCAGCGCCCGGCCGAGCCTCGGTGTGCGGGTTTGGACGGGTTCGCTAGGATCGGCCCCCGCCGCGGCGGTTTCGCCCCCTCTCTTTCCCGGTTCCAGCCGGCGCCGCCGTGACGCCCCCGCCCCCCGCGAGCGCCGCCCCCACCGACGGCCCCGCCCCGCTGCGGGCGGTCTTTCTCTGGTCGGAGATCAACGGCTACATGGCGGCCTGCTTCCGGGAACTGGCCGGCCGGGCGGACGTCGACCCGTATTTCCTCGCCTTCGCCTCCGGCCGGTCCGGGTCCGGGGCGGCGTTCGCGGACGACGTGGTCGCGGGGCTGCCCTGTCGGTTGCTCGAACCCGGAGAGCGGGACGACGCGGCGCTGGTGCGGCGGTTGGTCGAAGAACGGCGGCCGGACGTGGTGGTCCTGAACGGCTGGTATCACCGCCCCTACCGCCGCCTGCCCTTCGGGGAGCCGTTGCGAAACTCCGAGCACGGCGGGCCGCCGGGCTTCATGATGACCTTCGACACCCCCTGGCGCGGGGATTTGCGGCAACGCCTCGCCCGGTTCCCGCTGGCCAGCCTGCTGAACCGCTGTGCGATCACGGTCGTCACCGGCGAACGCAGTTGGCAGTACGGGAAACGGCTGGGCATCCCGGAGGCCCGGTTGCGGCGGGGGATGTACGGCGTCGCCCACGCGGGCCTCACCGAATGTCTGCGGCGGCGGGAGGACGGCCCGTGGCCGCGGCGATTCCTGTTCGTCGGGCGTTATGCGGACGAAAAGGGGCTGGACGTGCTCGCCGAGGCCTACGCCCGCTATCGCGAGGGCGTGAACCGGGACAGCGCCAACGGGAGCGGGGCCGGCGAGCCGTGGACGCTGGAATGCTGCGGGACCGGCCCGCGGGGCGGCCTGATCGCCGGGCGGGAGGGGATCGAGGATCGCGGCTTCGTGCAGCCGTCCGCGCTGCGGGAACGGTTCGCCGCGGCGGGGGCGCTGGTCTTGCCCAGCCGGTTCGATCCGTGGCCGCTGGCGCTGGTCGAATCCGCAGCAGCCGGGTTGCCGATCCTCTGCACGGAAGCCTGCGGGTCGAGCGTGGAACTGGTCCGCCCCTATTACAACGGCCTCGCCGTGGCGACCGACGACGTCGCCGCCCTCGCCCGCGGCCTGCGGTTCCTGCACGACCGCCACGCCGACCTGCCCGAGTACGGCCGCCGCTCCCACGCCCTGGCCGCGGCCTATTCGGCTCAGATTTGGGCGGATCGTTACACGGCCTATTTGACCGAGGCCCGGCGGGCGGCGGACGCCTGAGCGCTCACCCGCCGTCGGTCAGCGGGCGTTCGGCAAGTTCGCGCAGCAACGCCGCGTCGTGGTGGGCGGCGGCGGTGAGCACCTGAAAGGCCCGCTCGGCACAGGCCGCCCAGGTGAAACGGGCGGCCCGGGCGCGGCCCTTTTGCACATAGTCCTCCCGCATGGCGCCGCCGTCGGCGAAGGCGAGAATTGCGTCGGTCGCGGCGCCCGTGTCCGTCGCGGCCAGACACACCCCGGCGTCGCCGACGACCTCCGGCAGACTGGTGTTGTTCGCGGCGACAACCGGCGTGCCGGCCGCCATCGCCTCCAGCGCGGGCAGACCGAACCCCTCGTAATGGGAGAGAAATAATTGGGCGTCGGCGGCCCGCAGATAGTCCGCCATCAGCTCGTCGCCGATCGGCCCGGCGACGACGGCGTTCGGCGTCTGTTGGGCGACCTGTTCCCACTTCGGCTCGGGCCGGCCGACGAACACCACCCGCACCTCCGAACCGCGCCGGGCAAGCTCCGCGGCGACGGCCAGCATCTCCGCGGCGCCCTTGCGGCCCTGCAATCCCCCCACTGCCAGGGCGTACGGCCACGGACCGGGGCGGCGGCAGTCGGCGGGGGGCTTTTCGAAGATTTGATAGAACACCGGCGAGACGCCGTTGCCGACGACGATCACCGGGGTGTCCGCGGTGTCCGTCAGCCGCCGCATGCGACGCCGGCTGTCGTCGGAGACCGTCAGGACCGCGTCGGAGCAGGCGAACAGCCGCGGGAGCCACGTTCGCCAGCGACGCTCCAACCGCCGGGCCGCCGGGGTCGTGCGGTGGGCGGGGAACTCCGGGTCGACGGCGAACACGTCGTGCAGCGTCACGACCGCCGGCACGGGCCCGGTCGGCAGTATGGCGTCAGCGGGGGCGTAGACGACGTCCGCCCCGGCGGCGTGTCGCGCCAGCGACGGACGCCCGGTCAGCTTGCGGAGCCGTTCCGAAAACCGCTCCGGCAGGGCGTAGGTGCGAAGCGGCAGGTCGCGGAGCGGCGCGTTCGCCGGCAGCCGGCCGTCCTCCCCCAGCCACCCCCGCGAGAACAGCAGGTCGAGCGTCACCTCCGGCCGCTCCGCCAGTGCCCGGACCATCGCGTTCGCGTGCCGGCCCACGCCGGTCACTGGCTCCAGCGTGCGGCCCGGTTCCAGATAGGCGCGCACCTTCAGCGGGTCGGGTGGTTGCGTCATCGCCGACGGCCCCGCAAGCGGTGCCAGAGCGAATTGATCTGCCGCTGCCGGCGGAGCCGGTCGGCGAGCCGCAGCGCCAGGCGCTCCGCCCGCCGTCGCAGGGATCGCAGCGCCCGCCGGGCGGCGGGTTCGCGTCGGTCGCGGTACGTATAAAACAGCTCCGCCTCCGGCATCGCCGGCGAGAGTTGAATTCCCGCCCAGTGCAGGATCGGCACGCCCTTGGCGTGGTCCGAGCCGCCGTGGTCCCAGCGGCGAAAAACGCCCGCGGCGTCCTGATAAACTCGCCCGGGCTGCCGGGCCCAAGCGTCGCGGCACAGGTCGCCCAGGACCTCCGCGAAGTGCCCCGTGACGATCGGCCGTTCGTTTCGCCCCTCGCGGACGCTCCCCGCGTCGCAGCAATAATTTAGGAAGAACTGATCGGTGTTGCGGGGGTTCAGTTGATCGCGGACGGCGAGGCACTCCGCCCCGAACCGTTCCAGCGTTCCCAGATCGAATAGCCCTCGCCGGCTGGCCCACTGGCCGGACATAAATCCCCGGCCCCGCCCCCGCCGCAGGAACTCTCGCCGCACCGGCCCCGGTTCGTACACCTGATCGAGCGCACAATCAAAATGCAGTAAGTCGAAGCCGTAATTCGCCGTCGCGTCGATCAGAGGCCCCAGGTCGCACAGCGCGAGTTGCCGGCAGTCCTGATAAAGAAAACGCTCAAACGGCCCCCAGAATGCCGCGAACCGCCGGAACCAATGCGGGCCGTAGGGGGTCAGGCCTACTTCGAGGCTCTCCCCGATCGCTTCGAGACGGTCGAAGGAGGGGTCCTCAAACGCGGTAAATTGATACTCGTCCGCCAGCGCCGCGATGCGGTCGCCGCGGTCGTCGAACGGGATCCATCGCAGCGGCAGGTCCGGGTTGTGGGCGCGAAAGCTTTCCAGAAAGCCCACGGTCCAGTCGAAGACGGCGTCGTTGGCGCTGAAGTAGGCGCCGGACGATTCGGGGGGGGCGGGAGCGGTCACGTCGCCAGGCGGACGTCGGCGTCCGGGGCGGCGAGGACGTCGACGGCAAATTGGCTGTAGGAGGAGTTCCCCCCGTGCACGATCCGGCCGCAACCCCCGAGGCCATATAAGTCGCGTACCGCCTCGACGGCCAGCCGGCGCCGGTCCGGTGCCGATTCGTCCCCCCCGGCCGAATTGAACCCGCCGTGATGCAGCGCCCCGCCGTCAGCATGATAATGGCGTTCAATGGATAGCAGGCGGTCGCCGTATTTCGTGCGAAACTCCCGTTCGACGTCCGCGGAGTCCGTGCAGAGGAAAATCGGCCGGTCGTCGTTCCCGACGAGCCGGAAGTACGCCTCCAGCGGCAACTGGTTCGGCGAATCCGTCCGCCGCACGTGCACGCCGACGCAGCCCGCCAGCGGGGGAAGCTCGGCGGCGATCGCCTCGCGGCACCGCGCGCTCGGCCGCAGGGCCTCGTTGACGCGGCGGGGCACGTAGTTCACCCCGGCGACCGGCAGGTCCTCCGGAACGACCAGCCAGCCGCTATTAATCATCGTCTCCGCCGCCGGGCGTTCGACCAACGCCCGATAGAACGGGAACATGAGATCTCGCTGCATCGCCCGCTCGCCCTTCTCCCGTTTGACGTCCTCCATCCATTGATAGGTGGTGAGTTCCGTCCGACCCGCCCAGCTTGGCGGATAAACGGCGCCCCAATCCGTGGGCGGCTCCTCGGCGCCGTCGAGCTCGAACAGTTCGAAAAAGCTGTTCTCGCCCGGCGGCCCGTACCAGCCCTCGCGCCAGTCCGGGCAGAGCTGCAACCCCCAGCGGTCCGCGAAGGCCTTCGCCGTCAGCAGATACCGCAGGCGGTTCGCCATCCCGAAGATGGATTTAATCACCAACCGACGGGTCGCCGGGTGGGGGCCGACCTCCTGCGACAGGCCGATGCGGACGCGGGCCCACGCGCGTCGGCCCGTCCGCGAAGCGGCGATTCTTCCGCGGGCGAGTCGTGTCGTCATCGGTCTGCTGCGTGCGGCCTGCGGCCTGCCGTCGCTGGGGAATCCGGGGGCTCGATCCTTCCGGCCGACCGCGACGGCGGGCGAAGCGTCAAACTAGCGCCGGCCGGCCGCGGGCGACCACCCGGATCGCCGCCGAGCGGCGGGGGCGTCGAACGGAGTTGGCCGGTCACGCCTCACCCCCGCCGCCCGAGGCGTTCGGCGAGGGTCGGGCCGACGGTGCGGCACAGCAGACGGTAGGCCCGCCCGCCGACGATCGCCTCGTCGCCGGCCAACCGCTTCGCCGTTTGGAAGAACGGGGCCGCCGCCGCCGCGGGCGCCCCGGTTTGCAGGCTGCGGCGGCCGACTCGCCAGAACTGCCGGCCGAACGCGGCGGCGACCTCCGGGGCCAGCGGCTCGCCCAGCGTCTGCCGGGCCGTTTCGACATGGCGCGAAAGCGCCTCGAACCGACCGCGGGCGACCGCGGCCTGGCCGTCGGCGTCGCTGATCCGTCCGCCGCCGTGCTGCCGGTAAGCGTAGACGACGCCGGGGCGGTGCACGAACCGCACGCCCGCCAGCCACATGCGCAGGTGCAGGTCGTGCTCCTGCCCGCGGGGCACGCGGGGGTCGAACCCGTCGACCCGCCGCACGTCCTCGACGCGGTGCAGCGGGGCGGCGGTCAGCGGGGGGTGTTCAATCATCCGCGCCGCCTCCGGTAGGTCGGCCGGCGGGGGGGGCGGGCTCGGCAGCGGTTCGCCCCGCTCGTTCACCCACCGCACGTCGCCGTAGACGCTGACGGTCTGCCCGGCGAACGCCGCCAGCTGTTCGACCTGCCGGCCGACGGCCCCCGGTTCGAGCACGTCGTCCGAGTCGAGGAACTTCACGAACGGCCCCTCCGCCAGGGCGAGCCCGGCATTGCGGGCGACGCAGGCCCCGCCGCCCTCCTGCCGGAGCGCCCGCAGTCGGTCCGGGTGGCGCTCGGTTAGGAGGTCGAGGATGCGGCGGCTGCCGTCGGTCGACCCGTCGTCGACGGCCACGACCCGGCCGACGGCGGCGTCCGCCAAGGCGCTGCCGACGGCCTCCTCCAGAAAGGCGACCCCGTTGCGGTTGGGGATGACGACGGTGACCGGCCCGGCGCTCATGGCGAGGTTCCCGTCATGAGGGACGCCGGTCGGAGAGTTCCGTCAGCAACGCGTCGATCGCCGCCCCGCGGGCGTCGGGCGGGCAGAGTGCCGACACCCGCCGCCGGCCGGCCCGGCCCATCGTTTCGCAGCGGTCGGGATCGGCGAACAGCTCCGCGAGCCGGTCGCCCATCGCTTCGTAATCGTGTTCCGGCACGAGGAAGCCGGTCTCGCCGTCGGCGACGTGCTCCGGGATGCCGTTGTGCCAGGTGGAGACGATCGGCAGTTCCAGCAGGGCCGCCTCGGCCGGGCTGAGGGCGAACCCCTCCTGATCGCCGCTAATCGCGGTGACGCTGTGCTGGGCGAAGACCCAGTGCTGCGCCACGATCTCCAACCCCTCCGCCCGCGGCAGGCCGGGCAGGAGCCGCACCGCCTCGCCGAGGCCGTGCCGGGCGATCCGGGCGACGACGCGGTCGCGCTCGGGTCCGTTGCCGATCATCGTCAGCCGGGCCTCCGGCACGCGGCGGCGGGCGCGGGCGAACGCCTCGATCAACGCGACCGGGTGCTTCTTGGGCGTGAGGCGGCCGAAGTAGGCGACCGAGGGCGGCTGCCGGCGACGTTCCGCCCAGGGGACCGGCTCGACCCCGTCGGTCTGCACCGCCAGGCGGATCACGCGGCAGCGATCGGGATCGGCGCCCTCCAACGTCAGCAGGCGCCGCATGTGGTGCGAGGCGAGCACGATCGCCCCCGCGGCGTCGAACACCTGCGGCAGGGTCCCTCGGTAGCCGACGTCGGACAGGCCGTTGGTGATGTCCGACCCGTGGAAGTGGACGGCGAAGGGCACGCCCGCCTGCCCCAACGCCCCGACGGCCAAGGCGGCGGCGCGGCCGTCGTCGACGAAGGCCACGTCCGGCCGGGCCTCGGCGATCACCGGCGCCAGCGCCCGCGTGGCGGACCGGGCCAACCGGGACCAGCCGTCGCCGCCCCGCAGCGTGCGTTCAAACCGCCCCGCGAGACGGTCCGCCGGGCGGGTCAGTTGGGCGAACCGCACGGGCCGCAGCGTCGCCCCCGGGGGGACGCTGGCCTCCGGGCCGGCATGGGAGCAGGCGATCGTCACGGCCCAGCCGCGAGCGGCGAGATCCCGCACCAGGTCCCGCACGAAGGTTTCCGAGAGCAGCCCGTAATTCGTCACGACGTACAACAACCGGCGCGGGGCTGCCCCGCCCGGCCGCTGCGGCGACCGCGGTGGAGCCTCGGACGCGGGGGGACCGGCGGAACTCATCCGCCTGTCTGCGGGGGTTCGGCGGAGCGGGCTTTGGGCGGGGCGTAGGTCGGGTCCCGATCCATCCGGTTGCGCACCAGCTTGTGGGCGGCCCGCACCAGCAAGCCGACGCCCGGGAGGGCGTAGGCCCCGCGGACTTCCGCGTTCAATCGCTCGAAGGCCATGCGTTGGTCCCGCATCGTGCGGGCCACGTGCTCGCGGGCGCCTTGCTTGAGCAACATCAATTGATGCTCCGTCCAGGTCTCGCCCCGCCCCTGGAGGTTGGTCGTCTTCGCCTGATCGTGGCTCTTCGCCGCGGCGAGGGGCTCGTCCAGCGTGTCGAACCGATAGTCCCGGGCGACCTTTAACCAGAGCTCGACGTCCATCACGTACCACAGGTTCTCGTTCACCCCGCCGACGGCGTCCCACACCCGCCGGGAGAGGAAACAGCCCGGCTGCATGAAGCTGTGCCGCCCCCAGTCGACCAATTTATCGAACGTATACTCCTCCAGCACGGTCGCGTTATAGACGTTGCCGGACGGGTCCGTCTTCTGGCAGCGGCCGACGAGGGCGTCCGGGGCGTGCTCCCGCCAGTAGGCGGCCACTTTCGACAGTGCCCCCGGCAGATACACGTCGTCGCTGTTGAGCCACGCGGCGATCGCCGCAGGGTCTTTGGTGACGTGCTCGAAGCCTTTATTAATCGCGTGGCTCTGGCCGCGGTCCTTTTCGCTGCACCAGAAGGTGAGGCGGTCCTCGTATTCGCGGATGATCGCCGCAGAGTCGTCCGTGCTGCCGCCGTCGATCACGGCGTAGTCGAGGTCGAACTCCGTGCCGAGGCCCTGCTGGCTCAGCACGCTCTCGATCGTTTCGCGCAGGTACGCCCCCTGATTGTAGCTGGGCGTCACGATGCCGAACCGCGGCCGGGCGGCGGCGGGCGGCGGGCTGGGGGCCGTCATGGCGGGGGCGGGTCCGCGGGCGGGCGCGGCTTCAGAAAAGGTCGGTCCGTCGGACGATCGGCCGGCACTGTAGTGATTGGCCGCCGCTCCCGGAACCTCCGCCCGCGGCCGGGCCGCCCCGCCGTTCAGCGGTTGCCCAACCGCTCGCGGAGCCGGGCGAGCAGGCGGACGGCGGTCTCCGGTTCGGCCTCGGCGAGGTTCTGCGTTTCCGCCTCCGGCGTGCGGTGGTCGTACAGTTCCAGGTGGCCGCCGCGGTGGGCGATCAGGCGGTACGAATCGGTACGAATCGTCTCCGCCCCGCCCGTGTAGGCGCAGGCGGAACCCCCGTCGGCCGGCCCGTCGCCGGCCTGTCCCGCGGCGGGGTCCTCCAGCAGCGGCCGCAGCGAGCGGCCATCGACGAACGGCGTGCCGTCCTCCCCCGCCGGGGCCGGCAGGGCGGCGAGGTCGCACAGCGTGGGAAACAGGTCGATCGACTCCACCACCGCCCGCGACGCCTCACCGGGCTGCGGCAGACCGGAGTACGACACGATCAGCGGCGACCGTAGCGATTCTTCGAACAGGGCGTGCTTGCCCCAGATGGCGTGCTCGCCGAGGTGCCAGCCGTGGTCGCCCCACAGCACGACGATCGTGTTCTCCCGCTGGCCCGTCTCGTCCAGCCGTTCGAGCAGGCGGCCGACCTGCCGGTCGGCGTAGGTCACGCAGGCGGCGTAGTGCTTGCGGACGGCCTCCGCGAAGGCGGCGTCTTTATTGGGGTCACGGCCGAAGCGGTCGTACTTCATGAACTCGCCGGAGCCGTGCCAGGTCGTTTGGCCGGCGGGCTTCTGCGGGTGCGGCGTCGGGGGGAGGGTCGCGTCGGCGTAGGGAGTCATGTCGTCCGCCGGCGCCCCGAACGGCAGGTGCGGGCGGATCAAACCGACGGCGAGAAAGAACGGTTTGTCCTCCGCCGTGCGGGACTCGCTGAGCTGATCGAGCTGCGACAGGGACTCGTCCGTGATCAGGCCGTCCGGGTAGGTCGTGTCCGGGCCGGGGGTGGATTGCACCACGGCCATGCCCTTGGCGTTGGTGCGGATCTCGCCGTTCGCCAGCCCGTGCATCGCCCCGCGGGGGTGCTGCCAGGGACCAGTCGGCATGAGGTGGCGGTCCCAGGAGTCGGGCATCTCCGGCTGGGCGTCGTCGTCCCAGTTCCCCCCGCCGCGGCCGCCGGGGTGGTGGGAGACTTTTCCCACCGACACCGTCGTGTAGCCGTGCTGCCGGAACCAGGCGGGCAGGCTGGGGGAGACGGCCTCCGGGTTCGACCGCATCCGCTTGGCCCGCTCGAACAGGGCCCCGTTGCCGGCCGGGCCGTAGTTCCCCGTCAGCAGGGCGTACCGGGAGGCCCCGCAGGTGGGGGCCTGCACGTAGTGCCGATGGAAGGCCCGGCCGCGGGCGGCGAGGGCGTCGATGTTCGGCGAGGTGATCCAGTCCGCCCCGAAGCTGCCCAGTTCCGGGCGAAGGTCGTCCACGCAGATCAGCAGCACGTTCGGCCGCTCCGCCGGCGGGTCAGCGGCCCCGAACGCAACGGCGAGCAACAGCGAAGCGGCGGTCATGGGCGTGTCCGGGGCGGGCGAGCGGTCCGACGACGATTGTGCGGGGCCGCCGGACCCGCCGCCATCCAATCCCGTTGATCGGTTCGGCGTCGCGTTGAGAGTCGCCCGGCGAACGCGGACACTCCGCCGCCTCGCCCGCTGTCCGAACGGCCCGTCATGTCGCGTCCGCCCCTGCTCTGCTTCGTCGCCCTCGCCGCCCTGTGGGCCGGCCCGGCCGCTCCCGCCGCCGATCAGTCGACGCCCGACGATGCGGCGGCGCCCGATTACGACGCGATCGACCGTCCGGCGTTCGGGGGGATCTATCCGCACCTCGCCTACTTCAACAACGAGGGCGAATGCGGCACCGGCGCCGTCGTGCCCTGGGCCGGGCGGTTGTGGGCCGTCACCTACGCCCCCCACTCGCCCCGCGGCTCCTCCGACAAGCTGTACGAGATCACCCCGGACCTCGAACAGATCGTGCGGCCCGAATCGATCGGCGGCACCCCCGCCAACCGCATGATTCACCGCGAGAGCGACCAGCTGTTCATCGGCCCCTACGCGATCCGCGGCGACGGCGAAGTGCGGGTCATTCCCTACACCGAGATGTTCGGCCGCCCCACCGCCAACGCCCGGCACCTGTTCGACCCGGCGGGCAGGATTTATTACGCCTCGATGGAGGAGGCGCTGTACGAAATCGACGTCGACACCCTCGCCGTCGCCCCGCTGTTCCGCGACGAAGCCGACAAGACCCCCGGCCCGCGGATGGACCTGCCGGGCTACCACGGCAAGGGGCTGTATTCGGGTCAGGGCCGCGTGATTTACGCCAACAACGGCGAGCACGGCCGGGCCGCCCAGACGGTTCCCACCACCCCCTCCGGGGCGCTGGCGACCTGGGACGGCAAGGCTTCAGGCGAGGACGCCTGGACGCTGGTGCGGCGCAATCAATTCACCGAAGTCACCGGCCCCGGCGGAATCTACGGCAACGAGAACCCGGCGACCGACCCGGTCTGGTCGATGGGCTGGGACGCCAAATCGTTGATCCTGATGGTTCTGCACGGCGGCGAATGGACGAACTACCGCCTGCCGAAAGCGTCGCACAGCTACGACGGAGCCCACGGCTGGAATACGGAGTGGCCCCGCATCCGCGAGATCGGGACCGGGGACGACCTTTTAATGACGATGCACGGCTCCTTCTGGACCTTCCCGAAGGGATTCGAGCCGGGCAGCACCGCGGGGATTCGACCGCGGTCGAACTATCTGAAGGTGATCGGCGACTTCTGCCGCTGGGGCGATCGGGTGGTGATGGGCTGCGACGACACCGCCCATAACGAGTTCCTCAACCAGCGCAAGGCGAAGGGCGAGATCGCCGCCCCGCAGAGCCAGTCGAACCTGTGGTTCGTGGAGCCGGACTCCCTCGACGCCTTCGGCCCGGCGCTCGGCCGGGGGGCGGTGTGGAAGGACGAGAAAGTCGCCGCGGACACGCCCTCCGACCCCTATCTGTTCGCCGGCTACGACCGCCGCGGCGTGCATCTCTCCACGGACGTGCCGACCACCTTCACCTTCGAAATCGACCGCCACGGCACCGGCGAGTGGGCGGCGTTCGACAAGGTGCGGGTCGCCGGCGCCGCCTGGCACGCGTTCCCCGCCGACGCCGACGGCGAATGGGTCCGCCTGCGGCTCAGCGAACCGGCGACCGTCACGGCCCAGTTCCAGTACGCCGACCGCGACGACCGCCCGACGGCGGACGAACTGCCCGCCAGCGACGCCGCCCTGTTCGCCGGGCTGGCGGAGCCGGGCGACGAGGCGGTCATCGCCGGCGTGATGCGGGCCCGCGGCGGGAACGAACGCACCCTGCACATCGCCGCCGACAACGGGGACGGCAAGCCCGGCCACTACGTGCTGGACGCCGAGATGAACCTCACCCTGGAGGACGACGCGAAGGCCCTCGATTACCTGACGAAGAACGCCGCGATCCCGGATCGGGCGGGCATCCTCACGGTCGACGCGGCCAGTGTGCTGTACGTCGACGACGACGGCGCCCGCTACCGGCTCCCGAAGGACGACCGCTTCGCCCAGCCCGGCCCCGCGGCGTTCGGCGGCACGGGCTTCGGCCGGCTGGCCCGGGAGGTCGCCACGGAGCGGGACCTCTTCAACTGCCACGGGACCTTCTACGAACTGCCCGCCTCGAACGCCGGCGGCTTCGCCCGCGTCCGCCCCGTCGCCACCCACGGCCGGCGGATCCACGATTACTGCAGCTACCGCGGATTGCTGGTTCTCTCCGGAATCGACCTGAGCGACGCCGGCGACAACCCCCGCGTGATCCGCAGCGCCGACGGCAAAGCGGCGGTGTGGGTCGGGGCGATCGACGAAGCGTGGAAGCTCGGCAAGCCGGTCGGCCGCGGCGGGCCGTGGCAGGACACGAAGGTAACGGCCGGCGCGCCCTCCGACCCCTACCTGATGACCGGCTACGACCGGAAGTCGCTGACCCTCTCTGCCGACCGGCCGACGGAAATCACGGTCGAGGTCGACGTCGCCGGCGACGGTACGTGGATGCCATACAAAACCTTCCGGATCACGCCGGACGCCCCGGTTCAGCACACGTTCCCGGAAGCGTTCAGCGCCTACTGGGTCCGCACGACCGCCGACGCCGACGCCACCGCGACCGCCCAGTTGAGCTACGACTGAGGTGAGCTACGACTGTGGAACGAATGCGAGCGGGGCCCGGGGAGGTTCGCTCCCCGGACCCCGGACGTTGATCGGTCGGCTCCCGCGGCCGCGGCTCACTCGTGGTCGTGGTCGCTGTGGTCCACGTCGTGGCTGGCTTCGTCGTGCCGGATCGTGCCGGAGAAGGCCCGGCCGTCGATCTTGACCATCAACTTGGCGTCGTCGTGGCCGTGGTCGAGTTCCTCGCCCAGGGCGGCGTCGCTGGAGACGAACTTGGAGCTGCGCCCCTCGGCGTCGCCCTCCTGCGGCTCGGCGGCGAGGGGGAACGTCTTCCGCTCGCCCTCGTGGGACAGGTTGACGGTCAGTTCCTTCGCGTCGGTGGTCGCGGCGGCGGTCGCGGCGCCGTCCAGCAGGTAGACGGTCACGGTCCCGGCGGCTTCGTCGTGCAGCAGTTCGGCGTGGTATTCCTCGTCGCCCAGTTCGACCAGCTCCCCGCCGTGCGGGCCCTCGCTCGGGTGGGCGTGCTCGTCGCCGTGGTCGTGACCGGCGTGGTCGTCGTGGCCGTCGACCTCCTCGGTGACGCCCGCCGTGCCGACGGCGTCCATATCTTCACTCTCGGACTGGCAGCCGAGCGTCAGCGCGGCGCAGAGGGCCAGGGCGGCGGGAAACAGGGTCGAACGGCGCATGGGAGGTTCCTTCCGAAGATCGGGGACGGGGGGGTCGCTCAGTTTAGGCCGCGTCCGGGCAAGTGAAAGGAGACGCGTTCCCCACCTAAGCCGGACGCATGCGTCCGGCTTGGGCGGACGACCCTCAGGCCAGCGGGTCGGCGGCCTCGTCGGTGGCGGTCAAGCGGCGCCCCGCCCCGCGGCCGACGGCCCAGAACAGCGCCGGCCGCACCACGAACTCCGCCGCCGTGCTGGAGATCAGCCCGCCCACGATCACCGTCGCCACCGGGTACAGGATCTCCTTGCCCGGCTCCCCGGCGCTCAGCGCCAGCGGGACCAACCCGATGCCGCTGGTCAGGGCGGTCATCAGCACCGGGGCGAGGCGGTCCCGCCCGGCGCGGACCAACATGTCGCGGGTCCAGTCCTCCCCCTCCTCCCGCACCAGGTGGAGGTAGTGGGAGAGCAACAGAATCCCGTTGCGGCTGGCGATCCCGGCCAGGGAGATGAACCCGACCAGCGCCGCCACGGTGAGCGTCTGGTCGGTGACGACCAGCGCCACCGCCCCGCCGACGAACGCCGCCGGCAGCGCCGCCATCACCTGCAGGGCGAAGTTGGCGCTGCGGAACAGGGTGTTCAGCACGAGGAACACCCCCAGCACCGCCGCCGCCGTCAGCGCCGCCAGCCGGTTGGTCGCGCTCTGTTGGCTCTCGAACTGCCCGCTGTATTCGATGAAGTAGCCTGGCGGCAGTTCGATCGCGGCGAGGCGGGCCTTCACGTCCGTCACCGCGTCGACCAGCCCTCGGTCGGCGACGTTCGCCTGCAACACGATCCGCCGGCGGACGTTCTCCCGGTTGATCGTGTTCGGCCCGCCGCCCTGGTAGATGTCCGCGACGGAGCCCAGCGGGACCTCGGCCCCGTCCGGCGCCGTGATCGCCAGCCGGCGGACCGCCTCGATGTCCTCGCGGAAGGGTTCGTCCAGCCGGACCAGCAGATCGAAGGTCCGCTGCCCGACGAGGACCTCGGAGACGACCGCCCCGTTCATCGCCGTCTCCACGAACTCCATCACCGTGCCGGGTTGCAGGCCGGTGCGGGCCAGGGCCGGGCGGTCCAGCTCGATGCGGAGCTGCGGGATCGTGACCTGCGGTTCGAGGACGACGTCCGTCAGGCCGGGCACGTCGCCGATGGCGGCCTGCATCCGCTCGCCGAGGCGGCGGAGGGTGTCCAGGTCGTCGCCGTATAGCTTAATGCCGACCTGCGCCTTCACCCCGCTGATCATGTGGGAGATGAGGTGCGCCAGCGGCCCCTCCACGCTGCCGACGGCGCCGGGCACGTCGGCGATCGCCTCGCGCAGCTCGAACAGCACCCGTTCGCGGGGGGCCTCCGGGTCCAGTTCCACGATGATCTCGGAGACGTTCACCCCCTCGGCGTGCTCGTCCAGTTCCGCCCGGCCGGTGCGGCGGACCAGCGTGCGGACGCCCTCCACCCGCATCAGGCGTTTCTCCACGGCCTCCGCGATCTCGCCGCTGCTTTTCAGGCTCGTGCCGGGGGCCAGCAGCACGTTGACCTGCACGGCGCCCTCGTTGAACGGCGGCAGGAAGTCGCGTTCCAACCGGCTGACCGCCACGCCGGCGGCGATCACCGCCCCCGCGGCGATCAGCAGCACCGGCCCGGCGGCGACGGTGGAGAATCGGATCACGCCCCCCGCGACCCATTGCAGCCCGCGGAGCAGCGGCCCCTCGCCGGCGTCGCCCAGCGCCGCGTCCAGCGCCAACGCCCCCAGCCAGAACGCCGGCGCCGCCGCGAACGTCCACCACCAGGGGTCGCCCAACGCCAACGCATGCCAGCCGAGGATCTCCGCCGCCCGCGGCAGGATCCAGTGGAAGGTCGCCGCGCTCATCGCCAGGCCCAGCAGCGGGGCGGCGACCAGCCAGCCCTTCCGCCCGATCAGCAGCAGGGAGCACAGCACCGGCGTGACGGTCAGCGAGACCGCCAGCGAGGCCAGGATGCTCACCACGTAGGCCGCGGCCAGCGGGGCGAACAGCCGACCCTCCATCCCCTGCAGGGCGAACAGCGGCAGGAAGACCAGCACCACCACCGCGGTGCCGTACACGATCGACCCACGAATCTCCGCGCTCGCCCCGTACACGACCCGCAGGGGGTGCAGGCGATCGTCCGGCGGTCTGAGCCGGTTTTCCTTGAGCCGGCGGTGGACGTTTTCCACGTCGACGATCGCGTCGTCGACCAGTTCGCCGACCGCCACGGCCAGCCCGCCCAGCGTCATCGTGTTGATGCCGAGGTCGAACCCGGCGAACACCGACGCCGTCGCCACCACCGACAGCGGAATCGCCGTGAGCGTCACCAGCGTCGTCCGCAGGTTCAACAGGAAGGCGAACAGGATCACCACGACCAGGGCGCCACCGTCGGCGAGGGCCTCCGCGACGTTCTCCACCGCCCGGTCGATGAAGGACCGCTGCGAATAGACCGTCTCGAACCGCACGTCCGCCGGCAGGGTGGGGGCGAGGTCGGCCAGCGCCGCGTCCACCGCGGCGGTGACGGCCCGGGTGTCGGCGCCTGGCTGCTTGGTGATCGTCAGGGCGACCGCCGGGCCGCCCTCGAAGGCGGCTTCGGCGTCGCCCGCCTCGCCGTTCCCGTCCTCTTCTTCCCCCGCCACCCGCACGAAGGCCGACGAATCGCCCCGCTTCACCTGGGCGGCGGTGGTGATGGTGGCGACCTCTCCCAGCGTGACCGGCACCCCGCCCCGGGTGGCGACCGGGACCAGCCGCAGATCCTCCACGGTCGTCGCCCGGCCGAGGCCGCGGACCAGCAGTTCGGTCGGCCCGCGGTCGTCCAGGTAGCCGCCGGTCGCGTTGCGGTTGGCGTTCGCGGCGGCGGCTTCCACCTCTTCCAGCGTCACGCCGTGCGTCCGCAGGGCGTCGGGGTCGACGAGAATCTGAAACTGCGACCGCCCGCCGCCCATCGTGAACACCTGGGCCACGCCGGGGACCGTCAGCAGGCGCTGGCGGATCACCCAGTCCGCCAGCGTGCGCAGCTCCAGCGGGTCCGTGGCGTCCCCCCCGACGGCGTCGTCGGCATCGGCCCACAGCGCGACGACGAGCACCTGCCCCATGATCGAGCTGACCGGCGCCAGCGAGGGTTCGACGCCCTCCGGCATGCGGTCGGCGACGGCGGCGATGCGTTCGGTGACGATCTGCCGGTCGGTGTAGATGTCCGTCCCGTAGGCGAATTCGACGTTGATCACGCTGATGCCCACGCCGCTGCTGCTGCGGACCGCCTCCACGCCGGTGGCCCCGTTGAGGGTCGTTTCCAGCGGGAAGGTGATGAGGGCCTCCACCTCCTCCGGCGCCATGCCGGGGGCCTCGGTGAGCACCACCACCCGGGGGCGGTCGAGGTCAGGGAAGACGTCGATCGGCAGGTTCGCGGTCTGCCAGCCGCCGAAGACCAGCAGCGCCGCGGCGAGGGCCAGCGTGGCGGCCCGGTTCCGCAGGGCGGTGCGGATGACGGCGTTCAACATGCGCGGGAAAGAGGGTGCGGACGAGGGGACGGCGGGCGGACCGCCATGGTAGCGGACGCCGGAGGCGGGGCTCGGCCGCTCAAATCCGCCGCCCCGCGAACGCCGCGGGCTTGGGGCGTGTCCGGCGGGCGGCTATTCTTCGCTCCCACTTCCCGTCGCGTCGAACGCCCGTTCGCCGCACGGAACCCCGGAGAGGTGCCGGAGTGGTCGAACGGGCCGGTCTCGAAAACCGGTGTGCCCTTATGGGTACCGGGGGTTCGAATCCCCCCCTCTCCGCTTGCTGTGTTGTTGGTGAGAGTTCCCGGCCGCGATTGCCGGGATCGCGCCGTCGCCGGTCCGAACGATTCGGAGGCGAACGGTTTCGCGGGTCCGGCTGTGCGGGTGGCGCCGGCGGTTTTCCGTTGTGAAGGGGGCGAACCGGGCAATCCCCGATCGCGGCCTGCCGGCGGTTCGGGTCGTGGCGACGACAACCGATGTTCACGGCGGTGCGACCAGGAGGGTCGCAGTACCCGCCCCGCAAGGACGCCCCCCCTCATGTCCCGTTCGCCTGCGCGCTGGATCGCCCGCGGGGCGTTCGTCGCCCCCGCCGCCTTCTGCTCGGTCGGCCTCGCCGACGACCTCGCGCCCGCCGGGACGCCGCCGGTCGCCGCTGACGCGATCCCCGTCGCGGTTGCCGAGGACGCAATCTCCGCCGGGGACTTCCGGGCACTCGTCGATCGCCTCGACCGGGCCGAAGCGGAGGTCCGCACGCTGCGGACCCGGCTGGACGCCCCCTTCGTCGCCGCCGAACTGGACGCCCTCCCGCCGGCCCCGCTGTTCCGCCCGGCGGGGTATCAGGCCCCCGATCCGACGGACCGGGACGTGACGGACCAAGGCGAGGCGGAACTGGCGTTGAACGCTCCCGCCCCGACGAGCGATTCATCGGGCGGCGCGGAGTTCGACGCCCGCCTGCGGGAGTTGGAAGACCTGTTCGGCGACCAGGACGGCGGCGAGGCGCTCACTGAGCAGTTCAAAGGCTTGGATGTCCGAATCGGCGAGGTCGAAAGCGGGCTGGGAGACTTCGTCACCCGCGGCACCTCGAACAGCACCGCCCAACTCTTCGGCCGCCTGCACGCCGATTACTGGGCCTTCCCCAGCACGGACGAGGGCGCTGAACGGTTCGAAGGCGAAAACCCGCAGGACCGCCTCCTGTTCCGCCGCCTGCGGTTCGGACTGCAGGGGGACATTCGCACGAATATGTTCTATAAATTCGAGACCGAATTTGCGGACCCCAACGACTTCGAGTTTCGCGACGCCTTCTTCGGCTTCCGCGACGTGCCCTTCCTACAAACAGTGGTCGTGGGGAATCAGAAGCGACCCTACGGCCTGGACCACCTGAACAGCAGTCGATACAACGTCTTCATGGAGCGCCCGAACGTCATCGAGGCGTTTAACGAAGATAACCGCCGGTTGGGCGCGGTCTCCTACGGAGTCTCGGACGACCTCCGCTATAACTGGCGATACGGCATTTATAACCTGGAGCGGATCCAGGACGACGGCAGCTATATCGGCGACGCCTATCAACTGCAGGTCGCCGGCCGGCTGGCCACGACCTACTGGTGGGACGAGTGCTCCGACGGCCGCGGCTACGGCCACTTCGCCGTCGCCGGCACGATCGCCGACCCGGACGAAACGGGCGGCCCGCAGAATAATAACGAAGCCCGCTTCCGCACCCGCCCCGAGGCCCGCACCGACGGCCGCTGGCTGAACACCGGCCGCATCGACGATGTGGAAAATTTCAGCCTGATCGGCTTGGAACACGTCCTGAACTACGGCGCCGTGCAGTGGGTCTCCGAAGCGCAGGTGCTGTCCAATGACCGCTTTCACGGCGCCGAAGACGCCGACTTCTGGGGCGGGTACACCTACGTCAGCTATTTCCTGACCGGCGAACATATGCCCTGGGACCGCGAGAGCGGCACGCTGGACCGGATTAAGCCGCACGAGGACTTCTTCCTCGTCCGCGACTGCCACGGCCGGTGCGGCGGCGGGTGGGGCGCCTGGCAGGTCGCCGCCCGCTATTCCTACCTGGACCTGAACGACGCCGACGTCTTCGGCGGCGAAGCCGAAAGCGTCACCCTCGGCCTGAACTGGTACTGGAACCAGAACGCCGGCATGCAGTTCAACTGGGTCAACGGCAATATTAAAGACTCCTCGGTCGTGGACGTGGACGGCGGCGAAGGCGCCCCGATCGACAGCCGCTACGACATTCTCGGCGTCCGCTTCCGCCTGGATTTTTAATCCTCCGCCCGGCGGCGTCCCGCCCCGCGTCTTCCCCGCACAGTTCTCCTCCCGCGAGCCTCACGGATGTTCGTTCGCCCGTTCCAAACTCTTCGTTCGACGTCCCGCGCGGCGTGGTCCGCCGGCGCCGCGGCGCTGCTGGCCGCCGTCCTCGGCCCGGCGGCGCTCGCTGGCCCGCCCTGCGACGCCGACCGCGACCTCTGCCGCGACGCCTGCCGCCGCCCCGCCCGCTACGCCTGCCGGGTGACGGTGGAGTCCGAGCCGATCGAGAAGGAATGCTACCTGATTGAATCGGAGGCGGTCTGCGTGCCCCCGATCGCCACCTCGCCCTTCGACTGCGTTCGCGATCTGTTCTGCGGCAAGAAGAGCCACGGCCGCGGCTGCGGAGCCGACGGCTGCACGACCGCCGGCTGCGACGGCTGCGGACCGCACGCCTGCGGCGCCCGGAAGGCCGGCTGGCTGGCCAACCTGTGCAACCACGGCCGCGGCTGCGGCGGCGGGATTCGCTGCGTGAATACGCTGGACGTGCATGAGTACGAGTGCGGCGAACGCTGCGTGTGCAAGTGGTCCGCCGTGCCGGTCGGCGCCTGCCGCGACGCCTGCGGCCGGGCCGCCGGGCCGGCCCCGGCGTACGCCGCCCCCGCCCCGCACGGCGCCGCGGACGGCTCCGTCCCCCCGGCGCCCGCCCCGACGCCGGCCCCGCCGACGGTGTCGTTCGACCTGCCGACGCTCGAAGCCGCGGCCGACGCCGACGCCGACGAGTAGGCGAAACGCCGGATCGGCCCTGGCGCCGTTAGACTGACACGCGCTCCCCCCGCGTCCGCCGAGTTCCGCCCATGACCCGTCCCGCCGATCCGTTCGCCGACGTCTTCGAGGACGAGTACGACGACGGTCCGACGGGGACGGCGTCCGGCGGTTCGCTCCGGGCGTCCGTGGGGGGCCGGCCGATGCAGCCGGTCGTGCCGGCGGGTCAGGTCGTCTACGTCCCCGCCCCGCCGAATCCCTGGAAAGGCGCGGCGCTGCTGCTGTTGGGGACGACGCTGGGTTTGGTGACGGCGTCGGTCGTGTGGGGGATCGTGTTCGCGGTCGCCTGGGGGGCGAACGCCGTGGAGGAGGCCGCCGGCGCCTTCGGCGATCTGGACGCGATCGCGTCCGAACTGGACACCGACCGCGTGCAGGCCGCGCTCGCGGCCGAGCCGGCCGCGACCGAGGCGCTCGGCCCGATTACGTCGGTGCGGGTCAACGACGACCGCACCTACGCCAGCGACACCCCCTGGGACGTTTATTACTACGACGCCGTCGGGGAGAAGGCCGCCGGCCTGGTGCGGGTGCGGTACGCCGACGACGGCGGCTTCCTCGACGCCGACCTTACCCTGACGCCCGAAACCCCCGCCGGCGAAGTCGTTGAGGGCGAACCCGCGGAGGGCGAATCGGCGGAGGGCGACGCGGTCGCGGAGCCCCGCACGATCCCGCTGACGCTGTCCGATCCGGGTTCCGCCGTCGAGCCGCCCCCCGCCGTCGAACCGGAGGCCGCCGTCGAGGGCGAATAGGCGGCCCCCGGCGTCGCGGGCCGCGGCGACGCGGAGGCGAGGGCGGAACGGGTTCCCCGCGGTTCGGCCGGCGAACTACACTGGGGACGTATGAGCGCCCCGCCCCCGCCGCCCACGACCCGCGTCGGCGCGCCCGGGCCGGGCCCTAAACCTGCCGTGCGACGGCAGCGCTCCGGCTGGGCGTTGACGGCCCGGACCGCGGGGGACGCCCTCGCCCTGCTGGCGGTGGCGGTGATGGTCGCCCACGCCTTCCTGGTGGAGGGGTACGTCATCAGCAGCGGGTCGATGGCGCCGGGGCTGTTCGGCTATCACAAGCGGGTGGTCTGCCCGTCCTGCGCGCACTCCTTCGCCCGTGGGATCAACTTCGACGGCGTCGCCGGCCTGCCCGGCCGCATGACCGCCGGCGAGGGCGACGAGGCGCCAACGCGGCCGGTCACGTTCGCCCACTGCCCGAACTGCGGCCAGCCGGAGATCGACGTCACCGCCGCCCCGGACACCCAGGGCGACCAATTGCTCGTGCTCAAGCACGCGTTCGCCTGGCGCGATCCGCGGCGGTGGGAGGTGGTCGTGTTCCGTCACCCGGAGGACGCCCGGCAGGCGTACGTGAAACGGGTCGTGGGGCTGCCCGGCGAGGCGGTGCGCGTCTCCGGCGGGGACGTGTGGGCGGACGGCGAACTGTGCCGCAAACCGCTGGTCACCCAGCGGGCGGTGCGGATTCCCGTCTACGATCCCGCCTTCGCCCCCCGCCCCGACGAGGCCCCGGAGCCCCGCTGGAGCGGCGATGGCTGGGTGCGGGAAGAGCTCCGCGACGGCGACGCCCCCACGGTGCGGTTCGCCACGGCGGAGTTCGACGCCCCCCCCGCCGCCGACGCCCCCGCCGCCGACGACGTCCCCGCCGCCGACGACGCGGCGCCCGCCGACGAGGGGGAGTCCCGCGGCGGCTGGCGGCGGCTGACCTACCGGCACGTGCTCGCCGCGGGCGGGACGCACGAGACCGCGGTGACGATCGACCCGCCGCCGCGGCGATTCACCTGGGACGAACCGCGGTTGCCGGTCGCCTACGACTTCGACCCGATCACCAACACGCTCTCCTGCCGCGGGGTGCTGAGCGGGGCAGACGCCTGCCGGTTACGGCGGCTCTCCCGCGATCCCCGCTGGCGAGACGCGGTGCAGGAACTGGCGGACCGCAGCCAGTTCGCCCCGATCACGGACGACTACGGCTACAACCACGCCCCCGACCCGCGGTTCGAGGCCCGGGTGCGGGACTTCGCTGCGAGCCTCTCCGCCGACCTCTCCCGCGACGCCGACGCGGCCCTGGCGCTCCAACTGACGGACGGGCACCGCACCTTCCTGCTGGTCGCCGACCGGGCCGACCGCGAGCGCCGCCCGACCGGCACGCTGTCGCTGTTCGAACTGGACGCCGTCGGCCACCCGATCGGGGCGGCGCTGCGGTCGGTCGCGTTGCCGGCCGCGGTTGCGGCGGGGCCGGTGAGCTTTGAGTTCAGCCTGTTCGATCGGCAGGCGGTCGCCGCGGTGGACGGCGTGCAGCCGTTCGCCCCGGTCCTGTTCGAGCGACCCGAAGACGCCCCTCCGCCGGGTGCCAGCCCCGCCCTGGTCGGCGGCCGCGGGGCCGTCGCGGTGACGGAACTGATGCTCTACCGCGACGTCCACTACACCCGCGGCCGCGCGGTGCACGGGGTGGAGGAGGACTACCGTTTGGGCGAGGGCGAACTGTTCGTGCTGGGCGACAACAGCCCGGTCAGCCTGGACAGCCGCGGCTGGAGCGACGGCGCCGTGCCGGAGCGCCTGCTGGTCGGCAAGCCGTTCATCGTGCACCTGCCCAGCAAGCCCGGCACGCTGAGTTGGGGCGACTCCTCCACCACCGTCCGCATCCCGGACCCGGCCCGGATTCGGTACGTTCGCTAATCCCTCGGTAACTGCGAGAATAGAACCGCGACCGTCAGGGAGCCGGCTCCCTGACGGTCGCGGTTCTAGAGCCTTCCCCCGCGCTAAGCCATGACCAGACCGGACACGGACGCCGCTCCCATCGACGCCCCGCCCCCCAAAAAGGACGGGACCCGCGAGACGATGGAGTCCATCGTGATCGCGTTCGTGTTCTGCTTTCTGTTCAAGACCTTCGAGGCGGAAGCGTTCGTCATCCCGACCGGGTCGATGGCGCCCACGCTCTACGGCCGGCATAAGGACGTGGAGTGCCCGGGGTGCGGGACCGAGTGGGCCGTCGGCGCCAGCACGGAGGTGGACGATGCCGGTTATCTGAAGGTCTTCGGCAGCCCGGACGGTCCGAAACCTGCGGCCTTGGTCCGCTCGGCGAAGTGCCCGAACTGCAATCGGCCGGTGGACCTCGCCCCGCTGCCGCCGTTCGCGGGGGACCGGATTCTGGTCAACAAGTGGCCCTTCCTGCTGGGCGAGCCGGAACGCTGGGCCGTGACGGTGTTCAAGTTCCCGGAGAACCCGACCACCAACTACGTCAAACGGATGGTCGGCCTGCCGGGCGAAACGCTGACGCTGCGGCAGGGCGATCTGTATCGGATCACGGGTGGCCCGACCGGCGGCGCCGCGGAGACGCTGCGGAAGGAGCCGGCCAAACAGCGAGCGATGACCTTGCCGGTCTACGACCACGCCCGGCCGGCCCCCGAGCTGCTGGCCGCCGGCGTGCCGGAGCGGTTCGCCCCGGTGCGGTACCGCGGGGAGAGCGCCGGCCCCGGGGCGGTCGCCGGCTGGGTCGAGGACGCCACCGGCTGGACCGCCCTGCCGGAGACCCGCGCCCTGCGTCTCAGCCCCGGCGCCGGCAACGGGGGCGCCGGCAACGGGGGCGCCGGTGAGGAGTGGAACTGGATCCGCTACCGCCACCTCCGCCCCACCGCGGAGCAGTGGCGCCAGGCGGCGCTCGGCGCCCGGGTGGAAGACGTCACGCCCAAGCTGATTCTCGATCACTGCGCCTACAACCCGGACACCCTCCAGCCGGACGGGGCCTTCTGGGTGGGCGACCTGGAGATGGCCCTCGATCTGGAGTTGTCGGACCTGTCCGACGGCGCCGCGGCACTGCTGGAACTGGTCGAGGGGGACCGCACCTACCGCTGCCGGATCGATGCGACGACCGGCACGGCGACGCTGACCTACTACGACACGCTGGCCGGGGAGGAGACGATGGCGGAGGCCGCCGACGGTCGGTCGACGACCGCCGAATCGGTCCTCGCCGAGGGCCCCACCGCGGTGGTCGGCGCCGGGGCGTACGAACTGGTCTTCGCCAACGTGGACGGCGCCCTCACCCTGTGGGTGGACGGGGAGCCGACGGCGTTCCTCCCCGCCGACGGCTCCGGCCCGGTCGATCAGGTCCCCTACCCGCCCTTCACGGCCATGACCGTGCAGGAGCCGAGTGAACGCGACTTCACCCCCGCCGGGTTCGCCGTCAAGCACGCCTCCGCCCGGGCCGAGGGGATGACGATCCGCCGGGACCTGTACTATCGGGGGATCTTCCGGGACCCGGACGACCTCAGCCCGTCTCGCCGAGACACGGACGGTCGTGGTCGCCCGCTCGTCTTCGAAGACGTGGAGGACGGCCGCCTGAGCGAGCTGGCCTCGCTGGCGGACGACCCGCTCGCCTACGCCCGCCGCTACCGCGGCGGCCCGCTGCTGGCCAACCGCTCGCCGTTGGACGTGGACCCCCGGGTCTACGAAATGACGCTTGGGGCAGACGAGTTCCTGATGCTCGGCGACAACTCGCCCAGCAGCCTGGACAGCCGCTTGTGGTCGAACACCCGCGGCGCCCCCCGCCGGCACGCGGTCCCGCGGGACGCCCTGGTGGGCACCGCCTTCGCCATCTACTGGCCGCACGGCGACCCGATCTGGTTCGAGGCCGACGACGACGGCGACGGCGTGGGCGACGGCTTCACCCGCGGCTGGGCCGCCGACATCCCGGGCCTGAACCGCTGGTTCTACCACGTCGGCACCGACGGCCGGATCGTCCCCAGCTACCAGGAGCACGGCGTCCCCTTCCTGCCCAACTTCGAGCGCCTGTTCCAACGCATCCGGTAGCGCCGGGTCGTTCTGAGAGAACCGATCGCTCGTCAACGCCCCCCGCTTCGCCGTCGCCGCGAGGCGGCGCGGTGCCAGGTGAACGGACGCGCCGCCTGACGGCGACGGCGAACCGGGAAACCCGTGGGAGCGATCGCCGCGGTACGCTGCCCCGCATGACCTCGGACGACCGCCCGCAGACCGCGTTCGCCCAGGTCGCCGGTCTGACCGCCACGCTGCTGCAGCCGTTCATCTGGACGAGTGCCGTGGTGGGGGCCGCCGCCGTTCTGTTCCCCACCGTCGCTCATTACGAGGAGGGCGTGGACAATTCGATCACGCGGCTCGGACCGATCGGGATCCTCGAACGGGCGAGGTTCGAAGCGCAACCCGTCGAGTACGGATACAATTATTGGGAGTCCCAGGTCGCCTGGTGGCACCCGGTCATGCTGCACGCCGAGTTCCTCCGCGGACCGGCCACGGAGGAGCTTTGGGGCGACGGCCGCGCCTGGGGCAACCGCGTCGCTGGGCTTAAGTATGAGGAGTTCGTCCACACACCCAGCACCTGGCTGGGGCGTGACTACGACTATGACCGCCTCTCGGATGCCGATTGGGAGGCGATGGACGAGGTCGATCGAGATGCGACGATCGTTGAATTGGACGTGACCCTGTGGGCGATTCTTGGGCCGGCGGCGGTGATCGCCGCGGGACTCCTGATCGTCCGGCTGCGCACCGGACGAGAATCTCAGCCGCCGGGCCGGCTTCACCGGTTAGTTCGGCCATGGGTCTGGACGGCCGCGGCGATCGGGGCGGCGACGATCGGGACTTCATTCGGTGGGATTGGGGCCACGAAAGGCGAATGGCTCTCGGAGGCCTATGCCCTGCGCGGCCCGGCGGACACCTGGCACCCCCGGCTGCTCAGCCTGTCGAGAACGTGGGCGTACGACGCAGACCCGGCCGCCCCGTCAGACACGGGGGAGACATCGCGCTACGAAAGCCGATCGGCGGGCGTCTGGTTCGAGCACGGCCGAAGGGGCTTCACGCCCAAGAGCGGGGGCTACGGCGACACCACTCTGTCGCTTAGTTTGTGGTGGCTGCTCCTCCCGGCGGAGTTGGCGAACCTCGTCACGCTGTTCCGCGCCCGCCCCCGACCGCGGCCGGCTGTTCCTGCACCACCGCCGCCGGCCCCCGCATGAGCCGGCCGGCGCCCACGCACGTTCCCAGCGACATGGATCCAGCCGACCCGCACGCCGACGACGACCGCCCCCTCACCCCGTTCGCCCGTCTCCGCCGACCGGCGTTCGTGCTGGCGGAGGGCGTCGCCGTCGTGCTGGCGGCGATCGCGGTCACGCTGATCCTCCTGCCGGGGCTCGGCGGGGCCGACGCCACCGCCGCCGTCACCGCCGGCCGGCCCGGGGACCACGCCCTCTCGCGGTTCCTGACGCTCGTTCGCGTAGAACACGGCCTGCCGACCTCGGGGCTCGGCGGCGCCAGGCTCTGGGAATACGAAGACGGGCTGATCGGGGTGCGGCTCGCTTCGCTCCGGGGCAGCCCGTTCGGCGATCGCCACGGCACGCGGACGACGGCGGCGACCGTGCCCGTCTGGCTGCTGCTGGGCGCCGGGCTGGCGATCGGGGCCGTGCGGCTGTGGTGGACCTATCACACGGCGCCCCGGCCCCCCGGGCCGTCCCCGCGGCGGCGGTTGGCGGTGCGGATCGGGCGGGCGTGGCTCTGGTCGGCGGCGCTGCTGGGGGCGGCGCTGGTCGTCGCCCCCCACCCGGACCACTCCGGCTGGGCCGCGGGACTGTGGGTCGAGAACTGGCGGGACCCGCTCGCCGCGGAGCGGACGCCGCGCGTGTTCTGGGGGGCGGACGCCATTGACGAGTTCACCGTCCTCCCCTGGCGCTGGCTGCTGGCTGCGCCGGCGCTGGGCACCGCGGCGGTGTTCGCCCTGTTCGTGGGCTCGTCATGCCCGGCGACGGGGGAAGAATCGCACGACGCCCCTCCCGCGGGGGGCTGACGCCCCGTCACTCGCTCCGTCACTCATGTCCGCCCCGCCCCGCACCTCCCGATTTTTGCGGTGGGGGTTTCGGCGGTACGTGCTCGGCGGGTTCCCCTTCGGAAAGGGGATGCTGGCCCGGGCCTTTCACGCCGTGCGGCTGCTCGAACCGCTGCCGGAGGGGCTGGATGAAGAGGAGCCGAGCGAGCGGCGGGCGTTCTATCTGAATCATCCCGGGTGGTGGGACCCGTTGGCGGCGGCGGCGCTGGCGGAGCGTCTGCGGCCGGGCCGCGTACCGGTCGCCCCGATCGACGCCGACGTGCTGCGGGCGGCGCCGGTCCTCGGCTGGCTGGGGGTGTTCGGCGTCGAACGGGACGCCGCGGGGAGGGCGACGGCGGCCGGGGCGAAGACGTTTCTGCGGACCGCCCGGGCGGCGTTGGACGACCCCGGCTGCGACCTGTGGCTCACCCCGGAGGGGACGTTCGCCTCGCCGGACGCGCGTCCGCTGCGGTTCGCGCCAGGGTTGGGGCGGTTGGTCAGCCGCGACTCGGAGTTGGTCTGCGTGCCGGTCGCGGTGCGGTACGACTTCTGGACCGAGCGCCGCCCCGAACTGCTGCTGGCCGTCGGGGCTCCGGTGCGGTTGGGGGATGTTGAAGGAGACCGGGCGCGGCGGAGCGCCGCGGCGGGGGACGCCCCCGTGAACGCCGGGGAGTGCTCCCGGTTCCTTGAAGGACGGTTGGAGGCGACGCTGGACGCCCTGACCGTGGCGTCCGCGTCCCGCGATCCCGCCCGCTTCCGCTCCATCGGACGGGGAGCGAGCCGGCCCTCCGATTCGTCGCCCGGTTCCTGACCCGATTCCCCTCCTCCGGCCCGCGATGACGCCGTTCGCCCCGCCGCTCGCCGATGTGCCGGTTGCCGTGACGACGGGGGGCGTCGCCGACTGGATCGCCTGGGGCGCCCTGGTCTGCAGCGCGCTACCGGCGGGCCTGACCCTGCTGAACCTGTTCGCTTTCCGTCCGCCCAAGACCGGCGAGACAACGAGCGCAGCGCAGGCGAGCAGGGAGCGTCAGCCCCCCGAGCGTGCGGAACGCCTCCCGCGGCTCTCCCTGCTCATCCCGGCCCGGAACGAGGCGGCGGGGATCGGCGAGTGCCTGCACGCGGCGCTGAGTAGTAAAGAGGTGGACCTGGAGATCGTTGTGCTGGACGACCACTCCACCGACGGCACCGGGGAGATCGTCGCGGCCGCGGCCCGGGAGGACGGCCGGGTGCGTCTGGAACAGGCCCCGCCGCTGCCGGCCGGGTGGTGCGGCAAGCAATGGGCCTGCCGCACGCTGGCTGACCGGGCCGACCCGTCGCGGGACGTGCTGTGCTTCATCGACGCCGACGTGCGGCTGGCCCCCCACGCCCTGCGGACGCTGTGCGAGGAACGGGCGAGGAAGGGCGTCGGCCTGCTGGGCGGCTTCCCCCGGGAAGCCTGCGGCACGCCGACCGAAGCCGCCGTGATCCCGCTGATTCACTTCGTCCTGCTGGGGTTCCTGCCGATCGCCGTCGCCCGGCGGCTCCGGGGGCCGGCGTGGGCGGCGGGCTGCGGGCAGTTGTTCCTCACCACCCGCTCCGCCTACGCCGCCGCCGGCGGGCATGACGCGGTGAAGGCCAGCCTGCACGACGGGCTGACGCTCCCCCGGGCCTACCGGGCCGCGGGACAGACGACGGACGTGGTCGACGCGGCGGAGCTGGCCGTCTGCCGGATGTACCACGGCGCCGCGGAGACCTTCGCCGGCCTGTCGAAGAACGCCACCGAGGGCGTCGCCGCCCCGGGGCTGATCGGGTTCTTCACCCTCGTGCTGGGCCTGGGGCAGGTGGCGCCGATCCCGCTGCTGATCGCCGGCGGGCTGGGGCTGGCGACGTTCTCGGCCGGGGCGACGGCGGCGCTGTGGGCGGCGGCGGCGCTGTCGTTCGGCACGCGGGCGGCGCTGGCCCTGGCCTTCCGCCAGCCGTGGCGGGGGGTCGCCTTGCACCCGCTGGGCGTGGCGTTCTTCCTGGTCGTGCAGTGGACCGCGCTGGGGCGCAAGTTGCTCGGCCGACCGGCGGCGTGGCGCGGACGCAGCTACGCGTCCGCCGCCCCGAGCCCGGCCCCGGCCGCCGTCCTGGCCGGGCCGACGACCGGCCCCCGCCGCCCCGCCCGGCGGCCGGCCGCTCGGCCGGCGTTGCGGGGCGCCCCGCCGTTCACGGCGTCTCCCCGACCCGGCGCATCGGCGTCCGCCCGGTAAAAGAATCGGGCGACGCCACTACAGTCGGGCGTCAATCGCTCGTTCGCGTCGGCGGCGTCTCCGCCCCGCCGGGGACGCTCAGCCCTATCGAAAGCTCCGTCATGACGTTCTGGAAACGCAATATCCTGCCCGAGGAAGATGCGAAGGTCGTCTGTTCCGCCCTCCAAGACGTGCTCGTCGCGTTGATCGACCTGGGACTGCAGGGCAAGCAGGCACACTGGAATCTGTACGGCCCGGACTTCCAGAGTCTGCACGAAAAGCTGGACGCGATCGTCGAGACGGCCCGCATGAGCAGCGACGAGGTCGCGGAGCGGATGAACCAGCTCGGCATCGCCCCGGACGGGCGCCGCAACGCCGTCGCCGAGAGCAGCCCGCTCGAGAACTACCCCGCCGGCTTCCAGCCCGTGCCGGAGGCCCTGAACCTCGTCGGCGACCGGCTGCACACCGCCGTCGAGACGGTTCGCACCGCCCGGAAAACCGTCGCCGACCCGGACCCGATGACCGAGGACCTGCTGATCGCGATCAGCCAGCAGTTGGAAGAGCACCTGTGGATGATTCAGGCCCAGGAGCACAACGTGGCCGGCGGCAAACCGTCGAAGCTGCCGTGACGTGAACCGCGGCCGCACCGTGGGAGCCGCGACCGCTCAGGGACGTTCCCTGAGGGTGGCGGCTCCAAGCATGAACGGTTCTGCGGCCGGCGCCGCTTCTCTCGTCGGCGCCGGTTCTCCAGCCGTTTGCCGCCCCGCGGTCGTTCGACCCTCGCCATTTTCCCCAATCAGACCGAAATCGGCCGCACGCCTTCGGGGACGACGTACTTTTGCCGGCTGTCGGATCGTCCGGCCGCGAACGACCCCCCGCGGGGTCGCTTCGGGTCGGGGAAGCGGCGGCAGGGTGTCCCGGGTCGGACCCCGTGCGGACGTTCCGCACGCCCCGCCGATCCACTTGCGGCACGTCCCGGAGGGGTCCGGGGCCGCCGTTCACACAGATTACGGGAGAGTCCCATGAGCAACTTCCTGACCAGCATCAAGACGTTCCTCGAAACCGAGGACGGCCCGACGGCGGTTGAGTACGCCGTGATGCTGGCGCTGATCCTGGTCGCCTGTATCGCCACGGTGCAGACGCTCGGCACCAACGCCAACGCCAAGTTCACCGAGATCAACGGCTACCTCGGCGGCGGCGGCGGCGAAGAAGGCTGAACCAGTCGATCCCGTTCGGCCCCCGACGCAGGCTGCGTCGTCTGAGGGTCGGATCCGCAGACAGAATCCAACCGGCTCGGGGGCTTCGCCCCCGGGCCGGTTTCGTTTGCGCCGCCCCGCCGGAGCGACAGACCGGCCGTCCCGCAGACCGGCCGATGGGCGGCGAAATCGTTCGCCCCCGCAGCAGTCCGATTAGGGGTTTTTGGCAGACCGCCCGCATCGACCGGGTCAAGCGGGACGGGCATCGGGCGGACGTCCGATAGGACCGATGCGACCGGACCCCCCGGCGCCTTCGGTCCTCCCCGCGATCCCCTCCGGCGATGTCCCGCACGACCGCCCCCCGCCGCTCCGCGTCGGTCGCCGCGGGGCGGGTCTGCACTGTGTCCCGGGTCGACGCGACGCTCCGGGTTTGCACCGCCCTCGCGGCGGCGTTCGCAGCCTTCGCCCCGCCTACGTTCACTGCGCGGGCCTTCGCCCAGACAGCGGCTTCCACCGCCCCGGGGCTCACGGAGGCGACCCGGGAGAAGTTGAACCGCCGGGTGACCCTCACCCTGCCGGGCGTGCCGCTGCGGGAGGCCCTGATGAGCGTCCGGGAGGTCGCCGGGCTGAATCTGGTCGTCAACCAGGAGCTGACCGGGACCGTGGACATGGCGTTCCGCGACGCCCCGGTGCACGAGGTGCTGGACACGCTGCTGCTCTCCCGCGGGCTGGGCTACCGCCCGGTGGGGGACGGTCTGGTGATCGTGCCGATCGCGGACCTGGGGGCCGGGAACCCGCTGCTGGAGGCGGAGGTGATTCCCACGCCGTCGGTGGATCCGGTCCAGTTGCTGCCGATCGTGGAGGAGATGCTCTCCCCCGAGGGCCGCGTGCATGCGATGACCGCCGGCCGGGCGCTGGTGGCGTTCGACTACCCGACCCGGTTGGCCGCGATCCGGGCGCAGGTCGCCGTGCTGGACGCCGCCGCCGCGAAACGCTCCGTCGCCGAAAGTGCCGGACCGGGCGGGCCGCTCGCCGTCATGTCCCGCGGTCTCGGCGGGCCGCCGGCCCCCGGGGCGCAGATGGAATCGACCGTGGTGGAACTGCTGTACGTGCCGGCGACGGCGATGGCCGCCACGCTGGTGCCGCTGCTGGGCGAGAACGGGCGGGTCTCCGCGATGGACAACGAGGGCCGCCTGCTGATCGTGGACACCCCCGGCAACTTGGCCGCCATCCGGGACGCGGTGCAGAAGCTGGACGTGCCGCGGGTGCAGGTTCGCATCCGGGCGCTGATCTACGACTGCGCGATCGAGGACAGCCGGGACCTCGGCTTGAACTGGAACGGCGGGCTGCGGGGCCGAAGCTTCGCCGCGGACGGTTCGCCGCTGCAATCGATCACGTTCAGCGGGATCACCGCGGCGGGGGCGGTCAGCCCGACCGCCGCCGGCGGACTCGCCGCGTTCAACACGGTCAGCGAGCACCTGGACCTTACCAGCACGCTGCGCTGCCTGAACGAAAGCTCCGACAGCCGGCTGCTGGCCGACCCGAACGTCGTCGTGCTGAACCACGAGCGGGCGGATATCAAGATCGTCACCGAGGTGCCGTACCAGGAGCTCACCCAGAGCGCCCTGGGCGGGGCAATCGGGACGACCTCCTTCCGCGAGGCGGGCGTGCGGCTGGAAGTGACGCCGCACATCTCCCCGGACCGTACGATCACGATGCTGGTGCACCCGGAGTTCAGCGTGCTCAGCGGGTTCACGCCGGATTCCAACGCCCCGATCATCGACACCCGCGAAGCCACCACCACGGTGCGCGTCGGCGACCGCGAAACGCTGGTGCTGGGCGGCCTGCGGCAGCGGAGCAAGGTGAAGACGGTCAGCAGCCTGGTGTTCTTCGGCTCGATCCCGGTGGTCGGGCGGTTGTTCCGCCAGCAGGATTTCGAGGTGCGGGAGAGCGAACTGCTGGTGTTCCTCTCGCCGGAGATCATCGGCCCCTGTCACGCCGGCGACTGCCGCGAGGCGGGCATCGCGGTGTTCGCCCAGAGCGAACTGGAGGCCTCCCCGCTGCATCCGACGCCCCTGGGCACCGCCGCCGCCCTCGCGGAGGACCGCTGCGCCTGGGACCGGCGCCCCTTTGACCGGGCGGAGCGTCGCGGCCGGTGGGAAACGCCGGTCGACGGCGCCCACGACCTGCCCCCCAGCGCCTACGACGGCCCGGTCTTCACCGGGCTGATCGCGCCGGAGCACGAACTCGCGGCCCCCCCGGCGCCCGCCCCGGCCGCCGCGCCGACGCCCCCGCCCTACCGCTCGGGGGCCACGGGATACGATTCGCCCCCGCCGCCGTTCGAGTCCGCTCCGCAGGGCTTTAACCCGGCGCCGCGGGCCGGCGGGCCGGCGCTGATGCCCCCCGCGCCGCCGCGTCCGCCGGCGCGGGACGAGAACGACGCGGTCCCGCCGCCCTACGGCCTCCCGCAGGAGTTCGGTCTCCCGCAGGAGTTCGGGGGGGCGCCCCCGCCGCCCTTCCCCTCCGCCACCCCGGCGCCGATGCCGCTGGCCGTTCCGCGGTAGGCTCGGGTCCCTCAGGGCGCCGGTTCAGCCGGCGCGTTCCTCCAGCGTCTCCCAGCGGGCGAAGGCCGTTTCCAACTGCTTCGTGAGGGCCGCGTCGCGGGCGGTGGCGGCGGCGATCGTGTCCGCGGGTTGCTGGTAGAAGCCGGGCTCCGCCATCTTCGCGTGCAGGGCGGCCTGCTCCGTTTCGAGCTGTTCCATCTTCGCCGGCAGGCCGTCCAGTTCCTTCCGCTCCTTGAAGGACAGCTTGTTCGCCGGGGCCGCGGCCTTGATCGGGGCCTGCGAACCGGTCGGCGACGGTTTCGACCCGGCGGAGGCCGCCGCGGCGTCGCGGGCCCGCTGCCAGTCCGAGTAGCCGCCGTCGTACTCCTTGAAGCGGCCGTCGCCCTCGTAGGCCAGCACGCTGGTGGCGACGTGGTCGAGGAAGTCCCGGTCGTGGCTCACCAGCAGCGCCGTGCCGCCGTAATCCACCAGCAGGCCCTCGAGCAGTTCGAGCGTTTCCAGATCGAGGTCGTTCGTCGGTTCGTCCAGCACGAGCACGTTGGACGGCTTCGTGAACAGCCGGGCGAGCAGCAACCGGTTCCGCTCCCCGCCGGAGAGGCTGCCGACGGTCACGTTGACCCGGTCCGGCGTGAACAGGAAGTCGCCCAGGTAGCCGACGACGTGCTTCTTCCGCCCGCCGACCAGCACCTCCTCCGCCCCGTCGGTGACGCTCTCGCGGACGGTTTTGTCCGGGTCGAGCGTATCGCGCAGCTGGTCGAAGTAGGCCACCTCCAGGTTCGTGCCGTGCCGGACGGAGCCGGACTGCGGCTTCAGATCGCCCAGCAGGAGCCGCAGGGCGGTCGTCTTGCCGCAGCCGTTCGGGCCGAGCAGGCCCAGCTTGTCCCCGCGGGAGAGGGTCAGGTCGAGGCTCTTCACCGTCGGCTCGTTCTCGCCGGGATAGGCGTAGGTTACGCCCTCCGCCTTGAGGACCAGCCGGCCGCTCTTCTCGGCCTCGGCGGCGACCATGTTGGCGGCGCCGAGCTTCTTGCGGCGGGCGGCCCGCTGGCGGCGGAGATCCTCCAGCGCCCGCACGCGGCCCTCGTTGCGGGTGCGGCGGGCCTTGATGCCCTGACGGATCCAGGCCTCCTCCCGGGCGAGGACCTTGTCGAACGCCGCGGCCCGGGCCTCCTCCTCCTCCAACTGGGCGGCCCGGCGGGCGAGGAAGGTGTCGTAATCGCACTCCCAGGCGCTCAGCCCGCCGCGGTCCAACTCGCCGATGCGGTTCGCCACCCGCTTCAGGAAGGCCCGGTCGTGGGTGACGAACAGCACGGCGCCCCGCAGGCTGCCCGCCAGCTTCTCGACGGCGGCGATCGACTCCACGTCCAGGTGGTTCGTCGGTTCGTCGAGCAGCAGCACGTCCGGGTCCGGGGCCAGCGCCCGGGCCAGCAGCGCCCGGCGCTTCCGGCCGGCGGAGAGGTCGGCGAACTGCTCGTCCGGGTCGAGGTCCAGTTCCCCGATCACGCGGTCGACGGCGACGTCGATCTCCCAATCCTCCGGCGGTTCCTCCTTCTGGGCGGCGGCCTTGAGGGCGCCGCCGGCGACGATCTCCCGCACCGTGCCGCCGGTGCCGGCGGGCACTTCCTGCTCCAGCCGGGTGAGGATGCGGCCCTTGGGCATCTGCACGGCGCCGCCGTCCGGCACGAGGTCGCCGGCGGCGAGCTTCAGCAGCGTGCTCTTGCCGGCCCCGTTCCGGCCGACCAACGCCATCCGCTGCCCCGGTTCGAGCCGCAGCGTGACCCCGTCCAACAGCGGGGCGTCCCCGTGGGAGAAGGTGACGTCTTCGAGGGACAGCAGCGACATGGACGATCGGCGAGGGGGGGCGTCAGCCCCCCGAGCGACCGGTCCGGAGGGACGGCCAGGGAGGCGGACGGGACTGTCGCCCCCCGCCCCCGGTTCGGCAAGGGCCGCCCGCCGTCGCCCTCACTCCGCCGCGTCGCCCTCGGCCTGCCCGAGTTGTTCCCGCAGCCAACGGACCAGCCCGTCCCGCGTCGGGCACCGCGGCGACGGCCCGAAGTGGACCGTGAGCGCCTGCGTCGGCTTCACCCCGAGATCCGCGGCGGCCTGCTCCGTGAGGAACACGGCGGCGGCGTAGGTGGAGCCCTCGGAGTCCTCCTTCTCGTCAATCCCCACCCGCTGCACCCCGGCGAAGGGAATTGCCAGCCGCTTGCGGCGGCCGAGGCTCAGCGGCAGGGCGATCAGTTCCCGGTCCGGGTCGACGACCAGATCGTACGCCCCCGCCGCCCGCCGCCGCGCCACCCGGGCGGAGGCCTCGACGGCCGCGACCGCCGCGATCAGCAGCGCCGCCGCCGGAGCCCAGAGCGGCGGCCGGGATCCGAACCCGAGGGAAATCGCGACGACCCCGATGAAGGCGACGCCCCCCGCCCCGATCGCCCCGGCGACGAACGGCGAGTACGGGACCAGCGGCATCCGGAGCAGTCGCCCGTCCGCAACCGCCCGCGGCAGCCCCGCGTCCGCCGTCGCGGCTCGACGCCGCTTGATCTGAAGCCCGAGGAACCGGCCGGCCCCCGCCAGAAACGCCGCGAACGGCACGGCGAACAGCGCCTTGAACAGGTGCCCGCCCGTCATTCCGGGGACCAGCAGGCTTTCCTCCGGGTCGGCCCGGTCGTACCGCACGGTCACGGCGGCGCCCGGCCGCAGCGTCGCGGCCGTGCGGCGGTACCAATCCAGGTTGTCGCTTCGTGTGGAGTTCGCGTCGTACCGGACGCCGACGTACTCCCGTCCGCCCGCCCGGTAAGCGTAGGAGAGGTCCAGCGAGTACGTCGGCTTGCCTTCGACGACCGGGTGGGTCTGCACCCGGCAGGCGATCACCCGTCCCGGCGACGAGGCGAACCCGAGGCTGCGGACGGCCAGCCAGTAATCCGGCAGCAGGGCGACCGCGAACGCGCCCAGGCCGAACGCCCAAACGAGCGTCCAGAACGCTGTGAACGCAATCGGCGCCCGCCCGGCGAGCCCCGCCGGCGTACCGCCCTCCGGGAACGGCGTGTCGTCTGGGGGGCGTTCAGTCACGTCATCAGAAACGTCAGGAACGGGTCGGCGGTTCACGTGCCGCGGTTCAACTCCTCCTCCACCGCCGCGATCAGCCGGTCGACGTGCTCCGGCGTTGTGTAGAGGTGGCAGGAGACCCGAATCTGTCGGCGGGGGCCGCGGCGGACGACGGGGATCTCAATCCCGTGGCGTTCCCACAGCGCCCGTTGCAGGGCGTTGGAATCGCCGTCGTCCCGCTTCGGCAGCCCCCCGGGCGGGTCCGGCAAGGTCGCCGCGGCCATCGGCAGACCGAAGTCCGGCAGGGGCGGCAGGCCGGTGAGGGCGTTCAGCCGGGCGACCGCGTCCCGGGCCAACTCCGCGGAGCGGGTGCGAAAGCGGTCCAGCCCGGCCGCTTCCAGGAAGCGAATCGCCGCCGGGATCGCCAGGAACGGGGCCGGGTCCGGCGTGCCCGGCCAGCGGAACTCGTCCCGCCAGTCCGCCGGCCGGCCGGAGAGGCTGCGGCCCCAACTCGTCACCAGCGGCTCGAACCCCTGGCGGCGCCGCGGGGCGACCCACAGGAACCCGCTGCCGAACGGGGCGCTGAGCCACTTGTGGCACCCGGTGGCGTACCAGTCACAGCCGAGGTCCGCGATCCCCTCGCCCGGTCGCTCCAACGGCAGCGCCGCGATCGCGTGCGGGCCGTCGACCGCCACCGGCACGCCCCGTGCCTTCGCCCCCTCGCAGATCCGTCGCACCGGCAGCACGGCGGCCGATTTGCTGGCAACGTGGGAGACGATCAGAACCTTGGTGCGAGGTGTGATTGCGGCGAGCACGTCCGCGGCGACGGCCTCCGCGTCGTCCAGAGCCGCACGGATCGGGGCGGTCGTCACCTGCGCCCCGGCCGGCTCGGCCCAGTGCTTCCAGAGGCGGAAGACGGCGCCGTATTCGTGGGAGGTCAGCAACACCTCGTCCCCCGCGGCCAGCGGCAGGTTGGCGGCCACGAGGTTCATGCCGCTGGTGGAGTTCGGGATCGGCACGATCCCGGCCGCGTCCGCCCCGACGAACCGGCCCAACGCGTCCGTCGCGGCGTCCAGTTCGCCCTCCAGCCGGCGGACGAAGAAGTCCATCGGCTGGCTCGCCAGCTCCCGGCTCCAGCGCTCCCGCTCCGCCAGCACGGGGGCCGGCGTGGGGCCGAACGACCCGTGGTTCAGGTAGACGGTATCCGGGCGAATCGGCCAGTCGGGATCGCTCATGGACGCCTTGTCCCGTTTTGGGGCGGGAAGAACCAGCTGGACGGCCGGGCGGTCGCCGAACGACCAGTCTCCGCGGTCGGCACGCGATTCGCTGATCCGTTCCGCCGTATCACAACGCCGTTTCCACCCGCTGATTACCACCGATGACTGCCACCGACCACGAATCGAAGACCACCACTGACCACGACACGATCAAGCAGTGGGCCGAGAGCCGTGACGGCTACCCTGCCACCGTCGCGGACACCGAAGGCAAGGGCGGCCAACCGGGCATCCTACGGATCGACTTCGAGGACCCCTCCGAGGAACAGCCCAACACCCCCGACAGCGGCCTGCACCGCATCACCTGGGAGGAGTTCTTCAAGAAGTTCGATGACGCCGACGTCCAGTTCCTTTACCAGGAACAGACCAGCGACGGCTCCGTGAGCCGGTTCTGTAAGTTCATCAGCGACGACGAGTAGCGCTCGAACCGGCGTCGACGGGGCGGCCGCGGTAGGCTCCGCCGCGTTCCCCGTTTCGCCGTCGCCGGGAGGCGGCGCGCCGCTCACCCGCGTCCGTCATGCTCTCCGTCGCCGACGCCTGCGCCGCGATCCTCGACGCCCTCCCCCCGCGGCCGGCGACCGCCGCGCCGTTGGCGGAGGCCCTCGGGCTCTGCCTGACGGAACCGGCCCGGGCGACGGTCGATTCGCCCCCGTTCGATAAGGCGATGATGGACGGCTACGCCGTCCGCTCCGCCGACTGCGGCGGGCCGCCCGTCACGCTGACGGTGATTGAAGAAGTCCCCGCCGGGGCCGTGCCCACGCGGACGGTCGGGCCGGGGCAGTGCGTGAAGATCATGACCGGCGCCCCCCTGCCGGACGGGGCGGACGCGGTGATTCCCGTCGAACTCTCGCGGCGTGACGGCGACCGCGTGACGCTCTCCCCGCCGGCCCCCCCGCAGCCGGGCGCCGCGGTGATGGCCCGCGGTGCCGCGGTGGAGGTCGGGGCTGAACTCGTCGCGGCCGGCGTTCCGCTAACGCCGGCGGCGATCGGCCTGCTGGCGGAACACGGCTATGATCCCGTCCCCGTCGTGCCGCGGCTGCGGGTCGCGGTGCTGTCGACGGGGGATGAAGTGGTGCCGGCCTCGCAAACGCCCGGGCCGGGGCAGATCCGCGACGCGAACGGCCCCCTGTTAGCGGCGGCCCTCGCGGCCGCCGGGGCGACGCCCGTCCCGCTGGGCCTCGTCGGCGACGACCGGGCCGCCCTCACGGCGAAGGTGCGGGAAGGACTTGCCGCCGACGTGCTCCTCCTCTCCGGCGGCGTGAGCATGGGCGATTACGACCTCGTCCCCGGCGTGCTGGCGGACTGCGGCGTCCGGCAAGTCTTCCACAAGGTGAACGTGAAGCCGGGCAAACCGCTCTGGTTCGGGGTGCATGACGGCGACGGCCGACCCACCGCCGTCTTCGGCCTGCCGGGCAACCCGGTGAGTTCACTGACCGGGTTCGAGCTGTTCGTGCGCCCCGCCCTGCGGCGGCTGGCGGGCCGGTCGTCCCGCACGCCGCGCCGGTTGAGGGCGCGGCTGACGGAGGCCGTCGCCAACCGCGGCGACCGGCCGCTGTACCGCCCGGTTCGACTGACTCCGACGCCCGAGGGCCTCGCCGCGGAGCCGGTCCGCTGGGCCGGGTCCGGCGATCTGCACGGCGCCGCGGGGGCGAACGGGGCGGCGCTGATCCCCGGCGCATCGCACCTCGCGGCCGGCGAAACCGTCAAAGCCTTCCGCTGGGCCGGCTGCGAATAGCTCGCCCGCTTCGCCGTCGCCGCGAGGCGGCGCGTGCCTTGATTTTGAGGCGATCGGGGGTGATTCGAAAACTTCCTCGCGCCCGGAGGATTTCTCTCAAGCCGACCCGGCGGGCCGGCCGATGAGGTTCGTACCCGAACCGTCGCGCCCGGATTCCCGGCGCGCCAGGTCCCGCCGGAGGCGGACCCGCGGTTCCCCAGACGCCCGGAACGGACGCCCGCCGTGCCCCCTGCTGCCGCTCGACTCCTCGCCCCGCGCTTCCCCCGCTT